>DATLJJ010000164.1:0-4801 GCA_035538975.1 Sphingomonas sp.
GAGCAGGACGCCGACATCGTGCTCTTCGTCTATCGCGACGAATATTATCACGACTTCAAGGCGCCCACGAAGGTCCCGGACGGAACCGAGACCGCCGAGGAGCGCATCGCATATGAGCAGTGGCAGGCGCGCCAGCTCGAAGTGGCGAACAAGGCGACGGTGATCATCGCCAAGCAGCGCCACGGCGCGACCGGATCGGTGCACATGCGCTTCGACCGCCAGTTCACCAAGTTCAGCGACCTGGCGCACGAGGATTATTGAGGCATCGCCATCCTTCCCCTGGCGGGGGAGGACCCGCTGCTAGGCCGGCACCAGTTCGATGACGTCCAGCATCGATTCGAACCGCGGACGAGGGAAGACGAGGCGCCAGCGCTTCGTGTCGATCCGCTCGATATAGCCGATCATGTCGCGCGTATCGTCGAGGCCATAGCGCAGCGGGGCGCTCTCGTCGCCGAGCACCAGCGTGCCGAGGAAGATCGCGCGGGCGTCGCTGTGCGGGAAGATCAGCCCGGTGGGGCGCTGCGATCCGGTGCGCTTGTGCAGGCTCTTCACTTCGCCCTCGTCCGCTACCACGCATTCGAACCAGGGATAGGCGGTGAAGTCACGCATCGCCGGGCCTGCCGCGCCGAGCTTGAACGTGCGGCAGCGATAGCGGCCGGGCGGCGGCGTGGCGCCGGAGAGCGCGCGATCGGGATCGAAGAGCTTCGGATCGGCGGCGATCGCGCTGCCATCGGCCTTGCGGGCGCGCGGCAGCGCCTCGTCCCACGCCTGGCGCCACTGGCGCAGCCGATCGCGGTCGGTGTCGGTCGCCACGCCCTGCCATCGCACGCCCGCCGGCAGGGTCGTCGAGGTCGCCTCGCGATAGACGCTGCAGCCGGTGAGGCCGATCGCCAATAGCCCCAGAACCGGCAGCATGCGCTTCATCTTCATCTTCCCCTTGAAGCGGGTCTTCAGGCCGCGGTCCAGCCCCCGTCAATGGTATAATTGGCGCCGGTGATCGCGGCCGCTTCGTTCCGGCAGAGGAATAGCGCGAGGGCGGCGACTTGTTCCGGCTGGACGAATTGCTTGGTCGGCTGGGCGTCGAGCAGCACGTCGTTGATCACCTGCTCGCGGGTCATGCCCCGGGTCTTCATCGTGTCGGGAATCTGGTTCTCGACCAGCGGGGTCCAGACGTAGCCCGGCGAGATGCAGTTGACCGTGATGCCGTGGGTCGCGACTTCGAGCGCCACCGTCTTGGTGAGGCCCGCGACGCCGTGCTTGGCCATCACATAGGCGGACTTGTTGGGGCTCGCGACGAGGCTGTGCGCCGAGGCGGTGTTGATGATGCGGCCCCAGCCCCTGGCCTTCATGTGCGGGATCGCCGCGCGCGTCATGTGCCAGGCCGAGGAGAGGTTGATCGCGATGATCGCGTCGTATTTCTCGATCGGGAACTCGTCGATCGGCGCGACGTGCTGGATGCCCGCGTTGTTGACGATGATGTCCACCGACCCGAGCTCGCTCGCCGTGCGCGCGACCATCGCCGCGATCTGATCGGGCTTGCTCATGTCGGCTGCGTCGTAGAGCGCTTTCCCGCCGCTGGCCGCCTCCAGCGCCACGCGCTCGGTCTCGATCGCGGCGGCATCGCCGAAGCCGTTGATCACCACGTTCGCGCCCTCCGCCGCGAAGGCCTTGGCATAGGCGAGGCCGATGCCCGAAGTGGAGCCGGTGACGATCGCAGTCTTGCCTTTGAGGAACATGCGCTACTCCCTTAACGTCGGGTGAGGTCGAAAGCGGCGGTCTTGCCGTCGAGGATGTTGCTGGCGACGAGCTGCGCATTGGCCATGGTCTCGGCCACTGCGAGGGTGCCAGACTTCCAATGCTCGCGCATCGAAAGCTCGGAAAATTCGAAGTCGCGCGCGCCTCCCTCCCAGGCGTTGGCGCGGTAGATCAGATGGACGAGCGACAGCGGCTGCTCGGCCGCCATCGCCTCGAGCCTGCGCACATCGGCGTCGTCCTTCAGCTCGGGCGGGAGCTTGGCGAGCACCTTGCGGATCGCCTCACGCTCGCAGCGCAGCCGCATCCGCTCGTCGGTGACGGTGCGCGTACGGCTCGAGTAGCGGATCTCCTTCTCGCGCGCGAAGACGTCGGTGATCGTGCGGGGGCGTTCGCCGACGGCGGGAAAGAGATCGACCTGGAAGACGAGCATCGGCTCGGACTGGTTGTCGAGGACATGGCTGAGCGGCGTGTTGGATACGAGGCCGCCGTCCCAATAGAGCCGCCCGTCGATCTCGACCGGCGGGAGCCCGGGCGGCAGCGCGCCCGAAGCCATCACATGGCGCGCGTCGAGCCGCTCATGGCGGGTATCGAAATAGCGGAAATTGCCGCTCTCGATGTCCACTGCGCCGACGGCCAGGCGGATCGGGCCATCGTTGAGCAGATCCCAGTCGATCAGCGAGTCGAGCGTGCCGCGAAGCGCCGCCGTATCGTAGAAGCTCAGCGCTTCGGGCGAGCCGGGAAACGCGAGTCCGGGCGGGAGCAGGCGAGGCGCGAAGAAACCCGGGACGCCCGACCAGAGCACGGCGGCGGCCGAAGCCTCATGCATCCATTCGCGGGCACGGTCCTCGAGCGGGATCGGGATCGAGGGCAGGGCGCTCGATAGCGTGCCCCAGAAAGCGCGAAGCCGCTCGATCCGCCGTTCCGGCGGGTTGCCGGCGACGATCGCGGCGTTGATCGCTCCGATCGAAATGCCCGCGACCCAGTCGATCTCGATCCCGGATTCGCCGAGCGCCTCGATCACGCCCGCCTGATAGCTGCCGAGCGCTCCGCCGCCCTGCAGCACGAGCGCGACGCATTCGGGCAGCGGCATGCCGCGCGCGCGGCGCGTGCGAGTCGAGTCGGCATCAGCCATGGGCGCGGGTTTGCGGGAGCGACGCGGCAGTGGCAAGGCAGCGGGGCGGGGAAATGAGGATGCAACGCTATGCTCGATCGGGCATTGTTGCGAGATACGAACGAAGAGGAAGCTCCGCATGCGTCTCGACGATTTCGACCCCAATATTGACGTCGAGGACCAGCGCGGACGCGGTGGCGGTATGTTCGGCGGAGGGGGAGGCCTGGGCGGCGGCGGCATGCTGTTCGCCTTCCTGCCGATGGTCTTCAGCCGTTTCGGCTGCCTGGGCGTCGCGGTTCTGCTGGTAGTCGCGCTGTTCTTCAGCGGCGGGCTGGGGATGCTCGGCGGCGGCGGCGGGGTGCAGCAAGGCGCGCCGACGCAGGTGTCGCAACAGGCAGGCACCGATGCCCAATCGAGCTGCGCCGTCAACGCCGAAAGCCGCGCCGCGTGCAACGCCTTCAGTTCGGCGCAGAAGACCTGGACGCAGGTGTTCCAGGCGAACGACGCGCGGTTCGTGGCGCCCAAACTGGTATTCTACAGCGGGCAGGGCCAGTCGGGCTGCGGTGCGGCCCAGTCGGCCATGGGCCCCTTCTACTGCCCTTCCGACCGCGGCATCTACCTCGACACCGACTTCTTCCAGGAACTGGGGCAGCGGTTCCGCGCGCAGGGTGATTTCGCGCAATATTATGTGATCGCGCACGAATTCGGCCACCACATCCAGAACCTGCTCGGTACCGCGCAGCAGGTGTCGCAGATCCAGCGGCGTTCGAGCGAAAGTGAGGGCAATGCCGCCTCGGTTCGGCTCGAGCTCCAGGCGGACTGCTATGCCGGCGTCTGGGCCGCGGCGAACAGGGATCGGCTGGAGCCGGGCGACATCGAGGAAGGCATGACCGCCGCCAACGCGATCGGCGACGACACGCTCCAGCGCGAGGCGCAGGGCAGGGTGGTGCCCGAACGCTTCACGCACGGCAGCTCGGCGCAGCGCATGCAGTGGCTGCGGCGCGGACTGGAGTCAGGCGATCCCGCGGCGTGTGACACCTTCGCGGGGACATGACCGCGATCGAAGTAAATCCCGCTTTGATAATCCATTAGCGCTTGACGTTCTCCCTTTGCTCGGCTGAGCTGGGCGAAGGGGGAACAATCATGGACAGTGAAACCACGAACGCGCGCGCGTTCGCGTTCGACGGCAATTGGCGCGAATTTGCGCCGATCGCCTTCACCAATCTGCTGCTCAGCGTCGTGACGCTCGGGATCTACGCCTTCTGGGCCAAGACGAACGAGCGCCGCTATCTGTGGAGCCGGACGCGCTTCATCGACGACCGGCTCGAATGGACCGGAACGGGCCTCGAACTCTTCATCGGCTATCTGGCGGCGCTGGTGCTCTTCGCGATTCCGCTGGGGCTGCTGCAGTTCGGCATCCAGGCGCTGGTGATCCGCGGGCATGGCGGCACGGCGGCGCTGCTCGTCCTCGGGCTCTACCTGCTGCTGATCTACCTGGTCGGCGTCGCGATCTTCCGCGCGCTGCGGTACCGGCTGAGCCGCACCTATTGGCACGGGATTCGGGGCGGGAGCGACGATCAGGGCTTCGGCTATGCCTTCTCGCATCTGTGGAAGACGATCGTCGGCGCGCTGGCATTCGGCTTGCTCGTTCCCTGGTCGATGGTGGAGCTGTGGAAGCAGCGCTGGAACGCGATGAGCTTCGGCCCGCACCGCTTCGAGGCGGGCGGCAGCGCGTCGCCGCTGATGATGCGCTACCTTCTCTATTATCTGCTGCCGATCGTGCTGATCGTCGGTGGCGGAATCGCCGGGGCGATGGCGGGTCCGGACCTGGGGGGCTCGTCTGAGGAAGTGCAGGTGAAGCTGCTGGGCTTCGTGGTGGTCGGCTATATCGTCTTCTTCGTGCTCGCTGGGCTGGTCGCGCTGATCTTCTACGCC
>DATLJJ010000165.1:0-6436 GCA_035538975.1 Sphingomonas sp.
AACTCGAGCGTGAGCACGCCGACATGGCCCAGCTTCTCGGCCACGCGTCCGGCGAGCGTCGCCGCCTCGGTCCAGTGGCGCGCGATCTCGGCGGGGGCGGGGAGCGAGGAGCGGTGGAGGATGCCCTCGCGGTGCTCGTTCCACGGCGGCGGGTAATGCGTCAGCGCACCGTCGAGTCCGCGCACGGTGATGATCGAGAATTCGTGGCTGAACTCGACGAAGCCTTCGAGAATCGCCGGCCGCTCGCCGATCTCGGCCCATGCGGCGTCTGCCTGCGCGGCGTCGGTGATGCGCACCTGACCCTTGCCGTCATAGCCCAGCCGCAGCGTCTTCAGGATCGCGGGCGCCCCTATCGCGGCGATCGCCGCGTGCAGCTCCTCACGCGTGGAGACCGGGGCCCAGGGCGCGGTACGCCCGCCGATCTCGCCGACGAACGCCTTCTCGCGCGCGCGGTCCTGCGCGATCTCGAGGCTCTTCGCGCCCGGCCGCACGGGCACCCTGGTCGCGAGATATTCCACCGGCTCGAGCGCGATGTTCTCGAACTCATAGGTGACCACGTCGGTCTGCCCGGCCAGCTCGTCGAGCACGATCCGGCTATGATAGTCGGCGCGCGTGAAGCTCGACGCAGTCTGCGCGGCGACGCTTTCCTCGTCGGGCGCGAGGATGTGCGTGCGATAGCCGAGCTGCGCCGCGGCAACCGCGAGCATCCGCCCGAGCTGGCCGCCGCCCAGGATTCCGATCGTCGATCCGGGGGGCAGCGTGCTCATTCGGGGTCGGTCGCCACATTCTCGGTCTGCGCCGCGCGCCAGGACTTGAGCCGGCCGGCGAGCGCTTCATCCGAAGTCGCCAGGATCGCGGCGGCAAGCAGCCCCGCGTTGATCGCGCCCGCCTTGCCGATCGCGAGCGTGCCGACGGGGACGCCGCCGGGCATCTGCACGATCGAATAGAGACTATCGACGCCCTTCAGCGCCTTCGATTCCACCGGCACGCCCAGCACCGGAAGGTGTGTCATCGACGCCGCCATGCCGGGCAAGTGCGCCGCGCCGCCCGCGCCCGCGACGATCACCTTGAGCCCGCGGTCGGCAGCTCCGGTCGCATAATCGTAGAGCCGCTGCGGCGTGCGATGCGCGGAGACCACTTTGGTCTCATGCGCGACGCCCAGCTCGGCGAGCACGCTCGCGGTGTGGCGCATCGTCTCCCAGTCGGAGGTGCTGCCCATGATGATGCCGACGAGAGGTGCGTCCGACATGATTGCCCCGTGTTGCGGAAGCGGCGTTGTTAGTGGGGGAGACACGAGACGGCAAGCCAATCCTCGCCCGGAGGGGGAGGGGAACCAGCGAAGCTGGTGGAGGGGTATTCTCCACCTGCGATGCCGCTTGCGGTGACTACCCCTCCACCACGCGCTTACGCGCGCGGTCCCCCTCCCCCTCCGGGGGAGGATCTTGTTACCGCTCGCTCAGATAGTAGCGATCCAGCGCGTTCAGCCCTTCGTCCAGCTCATAGACCATCGGCTGCCCCGTCGGAATCTCGAGGTTCACGACCTCGTCGTCCGAAAGCCCCGACAGGTGCTTTACCAGCGCGCGCAGCGAATTGCCGTGGGCGGAGATCAACACGCGCTTGCCGGCCTTCAGGTCGGGGACGATGCGGCTCTCCCAATAGGGGAGCACGCGCGCGATCGTGTCCTTCAGGCTCTCGGTCTGGGGGATCGGCACGCCCTTGTAGCGCTCGTCCTTCGCCAGATCCCAGGGGGAGCCTTCCTCGGGCAGCGGCGGCGGCACGTCGAAGCTGCGCCGCCAGATCTTGACCTGTTCGTCGCCGTGGAGCGCCGCGGTCTCGGCCTTGTTGAGGCCGGTGAGCCCGCCATAGTGGCGCTCGTTGAGCCGCCAGTCCTTCTCGGTCGGCAGCCACAGCCGGCCCATTGCTTCGAGCGCGAGGTTGAGCGTCTTGATCGCCCGGCTCTGGAAGCTGGTGAAGGTCATGTCGAAGTCGAGCCCGCGCTCCTTCATCAGCTCGCCTGCCGCCCAGGCCTCCTTCACGCCCAGCTCGGTCAGGTCGACGTCCCACCATCCGGTGAAGCGGTTCTCCAGGTTCCAGGCGGACTGGCCGTGGCGGATCAGGACGAGTGTCGACATGGGGAAGCTCCTGGCAGCTGTTTGCCGAGGTCCTTAGCGGCTGCGGCGTGAGGGGCAAGCGTGGTGGTCGGCAGCCGGCGATGCCCGTCGCGGACGATCAGAACGCGAAAAACCCGATCCCAAGCCCGATCTGCACCGCCACGATCAGCATAAGGTAAGTCGAGAACGGCTGTTTCCGCGTCTTGTGCCGGAACAGCTGCCGAGCGGCGAAGGCGCCGGGCGAGCCGCCCAGCATCGCAAGCCCCAGAAGATCGGCCTCCGGGATTCGGCGCGCGCCGCGAATGGCGCGGTTCTTGTCCTGCCAGAAGCGCAGGACCGTCCATCCATTTATGCAAAGGACCCAGCAAAGTGCTGCCGCGAGCATCCGCTATATCCGCATCGAAGTCGGCTTATGTTCCGTATGCGCGGATGGAGCGCCTGCCGGCACGCGCGTCAGACTACGCGCGTCATGAAGCGCGAGAAGGGGTCTTCCTTATACTCCCCGAACGGCGCGCATTCGGTGAAGCCGAACTTGCGATAGAGTGCGTGCGCCGCCTCGAAGCTCGGGCCACTGCCCGTCTCCAGGCTCAGCCGCCGATAGGCGCGTTCGCGCGCCACCTTCAGGATGTGGCTCACCAGCGCCGCGCCCACGCCACCGCGCAACTGATCGGGCGCGGTACGCATCGACTTGATCTCGCCATGGTCCGGCTCGATCTGCTTGAGCGCCCCCATCCCTAGCAGCGCGTCGCCGTCCCACACGCTCCAGAAGGTCACTTCCGGCGCGCGCAACCCCGACAGGTCGAGGAAATGGCAGCTGTCCTTGGGCGAATTGGCGAGCATGCCTTCCATGTGGAGGCGCAGCAGCGCCACGACTTCGGGTTCGTCGAGTCCCCCCTCGCGGATCTGCATCATACCTCGTCGATGAAGCCGGCCAATGTATCGAGGCACGCATGCGCGAGCACCTTGCAGCGGGCCGGCGACCAGGCGAACTCGGGGTCCGCATTGGCCTCATGGTCCTTGAAGGGCATCTCCAGCGTCATCGATACGGCACCGTATCGTTCGGCCAGCTGGTTTGTCGACATCGAAAGATTGGCCTGACCGGGACCCGATTTCTCATAGCCGAGGTCGAGCTGGAATTCGGGCGTCGCGGCGGCGAGGCGGCGCGCATATTCGTAGAATTTCTCGCCGTGCGCGTCGGTCCAGCCCGGGATGCCCTCATATCCTGCGAGGAAGTTCGCCGGGATCGCCTCGTCGCCGTGGACGTCCATCGCGAAGTCGACGCCCGTCTCGTCCATGCGATTGCGGACTGCGAGCACTTCGGGGCTGCGCTCGGGCGTCGGCGCGTGCCATTCGCGGTTGAGGTTCACGCCGGCCGCGTTGGTGCGCAGATGCCCACGCCGCGACCCGTCGGGGTTCATGTTGGGCACGACGTGGAAGGTCGCCTTCGCCCGCAACGCCTGCGCCGTGGCATCGTTCGGATCGGTGAGCTTCTCCAGCGCGCCTTCCATCCACCATTCGGCCATGGTCTCGCCGGGATGCTGGCGGGCATAGAGCCACACCTGCTTCGGTCCTTCGCCGAGGCTCAGGCAGTCGATCGGCTGGCCATCGAGCGTCACGCCCAGTTCGCGATGTGACACGCCGGGCCGCCCCGCGATCCGCGTCACCAGATCGTGATGCCGCTCCATCGAATAGGGCGCGAAATAGGCGAACCAGATCACGTCGGTGTCGACCGCCCTGGTGAAGCTCAGCACGCCATCGGCATAGCCGGTGTCGGTGGTGCGCCAGTTCTCGCGGTCGCTGCTCCAGCGCGCCTTGTACCCCGGCCAGCCGAAGGCATAGGCGGCGTCGCCGGCGTTGAGGATGCGGAAGGTCAGCGTGCGTCCCTTCGCTCCCGCCACGCGGAAGTGGAACCACTGGTAGAAGTCGGAAAGATGGTCCTTGACGATCTCGAGGTCGACTCGGTCGCCGTCGATCGCGACCAGACGGATGTTGCCGCCGTCGAACGCGGCGTTGATCTTGATGCTCATCGCACCGTGGTAGTCACGCCTGACTCCCCTGGGAAGCCCCTGAACAGCGCCTCCGCGAGCCGCGCCGCTTCGTCTCGCGGGTCGCTGCCGCGCGCCCCGATCACCGAATCGGTGTTGGCGCGGCCTTCCCAGACGACCGTATTGTCCGCGCGCCGGCGCAGTTGCACCCACAGCTCGGATCGCACCACCTGACGCGTCCGGCCGCCGACGCCGAAGCTCACTCCGCCGCCGACCCCGACGCCGCTGCGCCGCCCGCCGCTGAAGCTGCCCCCGCCGAGCCCGATCGAGACGGGTGGCTGCTCGCGGAACATGCCCGCTGGCGCGCGGAAGAAGGCGACGCCGGCAATGAAGCCAGCGGGCATGGTGCCCGTGGAGCGCGCAAAGCCCATCCGGGCGAGTTCGTTCGCCACCGCATCGGCGTAGAGCTCGAACTCGGGTCCGGGCGTCCCTTGGCCCTGCATCGGCTCGATCGTCACGCTGGTGCGCTCGATTGACTGCCCCAGATGGTAGCGCGTGACGTCGATCGGCGCTTGGCGGGTGGTGGTGGTGCAGCCGCTCGCGAGCAGGGCCGCGCCGATCAGGATCGCCAGACTGGTCGTCTTCGTCATTGTTCCTCCCTCGGGCTCGCGGAACCCTCGCCCCGCCGCAGATGAACCCCGGCGGCGCCGACTCGTTCCGCACTGCCCGCTATGCCTTGACTTACCGGGCCTACGCTTATAGGCGGGCGCCTCTTTCCGGCATTCCAGATAGTTTGAGAAGCGAATCGGTCATGAAGATCGTGAATTCATTGAAGTCGCTCAAGGGGCGGCACCGCGACAACCGCGTGATCCGCCGCCGTGGCCGGATCTACGTGATCAACAAGACCAACCGTCGGTTCAAGGCCCGCCAGGGCTGAGCCGTGGCGCAGCCGCATGCCGTCATCTTCGATGTCGGCAACGTGCTGTTCCACTGGGATCCGCGGTTCCTCTACGAGCGCCTGATCGAGGACGATCGGGCGCTCGAAGCGTTTCTGGCGCAGGTCGTCACGCGCGAATGGCATTTTCAGCACGATGAGGGCCGCCCCTTCGCCGAGACTTCGGCGGAGTTGATCGCCGCGTACCCCGAGCATGCCGATCTGATCGCCGCCTGGGGGCCGCGCTTCAACGATTCGGTCGGCCCCGCGGTCGACGGCATGGCCGAGATCGTCGCCGAGCTCGATTCGGCCGGCGTGCCGCTCTTCGCCATCACCAATTTCTCGGGCGAATTCTGGGGCCCTTGGGTCGCGCAGCATCCGGAGCTGTTCGGTCGCTTCCGCGACGTGGTCGTCTCGGGCGACGAGAAGCTCGTGAAGCCCGATCCTGCCATCTACGAACTGGCGCTGCGCCGTTTCGGCCTGCAGGGCCCCGAGGCGGTCTTCGTCGACGACAACGCCGCCAACATCAAAGGCGCGCGCGACGCCGGCATCCACGGCGTACTCTTCACCAACGCCGCCGACTTCCGCGTCGAACTGGTGCGGCTGGGATTGCTCCCGGCCTGAACCCTCAGCTGTCGCTCGGCCCCGTATAGTTCTTCAGCTCGTCGCCCACGATGGTGACGACGTGGAGCACGTTGGTCGAGCCCGGCGTCTTGAAGGGCACACCGGCGCAGACCACGACGCGGTCGCCCGCATCCGCCAGCTTGTGCCGCAGCGCCATGCGCTTGGCCTTGCCGACCATTTCCTCGAACGATTCGACGTCGCGCGTGTGCACTGCGTGCGTGCCCCACAGCAGCCCGGTGCGGCGAGCGGTCTCGAGCTTGGGAGTCAGCACCATGATCGGTACCGTCGGCCGCTCGCGGGCGATTCGCCGCGCGGTCGAGCCCGACAGGGTGAAGCAGACGATCGCGGTCGCCGACACGGTCCGCGCGATGCTCTTCGCGGCCTCGGCGAGTGCGTCGGCGGTGGTGGGATCGGGGCGCGTCACGGTGAAGTGGACGCGGTCGCCGTGCGCGGGATCGCGCTCCACGGCGTCGGCGATCGAGTTCATCATCGCCACTGATTCGCACGGCCATTTGCCCGCCGCGCTCTCGGCCGAGAGCATGATCGCGTCGGCGCCGTCATAGACCGCGGTCGCCACGTCCGAGACTTCGGCGCGCGTGGGCGAGGGGCTCTCGATCATCGATTCGAGCATCTGCGTCGCGACGATCACCGGGCGGCCCATGCGGCGTGCGGTCTCGACGATGCGCTTCTGCAGCGGCGGCACGCTCTGCGGCGGCAGCTCGACGCCCAGGTCGCCGCGCGCGACCATCACGCCGTCGCACTGCTCCATGATCTCGTCGAGC
>DATLJJ010000166.1:0-10310 GCA_035538975.1 Sphingomonas sp.
GGCCCGGATCCTTGTTCGGCGGTTTAACCCAAAAGAAGTGCGTTAGCGCTCGGGGGGCGGGCTCAGGAGGTCACCCTCCGTCCGTTGACGACGACGTTCTCGAAGCGGAGGCCGCTCACGCCGGAAGCCGCGAGCTTGCCGTCGCGTAGCGTCACGTCGATGTCCTGTAGCAGGATGTCGCTGATCGTGGTCTGCCCCGGATTCGGACGGATCGTGCCGAACGACCCGAAGCGCCCCTTGATGCCGACGAGCCGTACGTTGCGTACTACCGACTGGGGCGGCGCCTCACCGCGCAGATCCTTGTACTGGCTCCACGGCTGGATCGCGAGGATCGTGCCGCCTTCGTTGTCGAGCGTGATGTTGCGCAGAGTGATGTTCTCGTAATGCTGCGGCGTATCGGGGCGCAGCTTGAGCCGGGTGAGGACCATGTTGCCGGTCACGCGGCAGTCTTCGATGATCACATCGCGGATGATCGTCGCCTCACTGCCGCATGCAAAGGCCTGGTGCCCGCGGCGGAAGTGGCAGTTGCGCACGCGGATGTTCTCGACCGGAGGGCTCGACTTGTCCTGAAGTGCGAAGGGGCCTTTCGAGCCCTTTGCGGCGATGCAATCGTCGGTGACCGAGAAATAGCAGCCGTCGATCGTCACCTTGCGACAGCTGTCGAGGTCGATGCCGTCCGAGCTGGGGGCTTGCTTGTAGTCGTCGGGCACCTCGAAACGCGCGTTGCGGACCAGCACCTCCTCGCAGTCGTAGATGTGGAGGTTCCAGAACTGCGAGTCCTTGAAGGTCACGCCGTCGACCGTCACGCCGCGCGAATTCTCGATAAGGGCGAGCCGGGCGCGGGGAAGGCCGATGTTGGGGAATTCGCCGGGATCGGGCGCGGCGTTGCGCTGCTTCCAGAACTCGTCCCAGATCGGCCGGCCGGCGCCGTCGAGCGTGCCGGGGCCGCTGATCCTGAGCCCGTGACAGCCCCGGGCGTTGATCAGTGCGGGCGTGAAGGCTTCCTCGAAATGGCCCTCGATCCGCGTCCGTTGGCGCGGGAAATTCTCCATGTCGGTCGAGCAGCGGATCACCGCGCCCTGCTCGAAGCGGAGGTGAACGCCCGGCTTGAGGAACAGCGCGCCGCTGACGAACACGCCCTGCGGCACCACCACGGTTCCGCCGCCACTCCGGGCAAGGTGATCGATCGTTGCCTGGATCGCCCGGGTGTTGACCGTCGTGCCGTCCGCGCGCGCGCCAAAATCGGTGATTCCAGCCTCGCGTCCGGCCGCGGCCCGGGCGACGGCCGGGAAGACGGACGCGACGAGGGCAGTCAGGGCGAAGCGGCGACGAGTGAGGCGACGAGGGGACATGACGTTTCCTTGTGGAAGGCAGGGGTGTGCGAGGCTTTCGTCAGGACCCGCAGGGGCGGTCGGATGCGGTGGCTTCCACCAGCGAAACCGGGCCGAGCAGGCCCGATGGTGCGGCGACTACTTTTTCCTGGTCCTGCGGCTGGAAGCGCTCGCCGTAGCGTAGATTGAGCAGACGATAGTCAGCGGGTGCGCGCCCGGCGAGCGCGTTGAGCATCGTGTTCGACACTTCGACCTCGAGCAAATTCTCGCCGGGGCGGAGCGCTCGGGAGACATCGAGCCGGTAGGGCGGTGCCCAGAGCGCGCCCACCCGCTCGCCATTCAGCCGGATGATCGCGGCCTCGCGAATCGGAGCGTCGATTGCGGCGACCGGCCGCGCTTCGCGCGCGCCTGCCTCCGGGGCGCGCGGTGTCGGCTGGCCGAAGTCCAGAGCCAGGCACTTGCCCCCGGTCGGCGTCGCGGTGAAGCGAAGACTGTAGGTCGCGGTGCCCGAATAATGGCGCAGCGCCGGCTTCTCTGCCCAGGAGCCGAGCGCGGTGAGTTCCTGCTCGCCCTTGCCGGGCACGGCCATGCGCCATGCGCCGGCGAGCGGCCGACTCGACGCGGCGGCCGCGGAGAGCGCGCGTGAACCGGCGGGGCCCGCAAACACCAGGACGCGCGATTCATAGGGGGCAAGTTCGATCGCGATATCGCCGCTGCCCGCCGACCAGCGCTTTCCCGACATCGGATCCCACCAGCTGCCGTTGCCGCGGTCACCGAGGAAGCGGGCGCTGGTGCGTACCGGCATATTGCCGGTGTTGGCGACGAAATAGAGGTCGCCCTGCCGCAGCTTGCGATGGACGAAACCGAGGGCCGGGTTGGCTTGGGCCAGGCGCACATCGGGTGTGGTCGCCTGCGCCACTGCGCGTCCGAGATCGGCTTCGGTCGCGACGACCGTCACCTTGGTCCTGAGCTGCTGCGAGAGCTTGCGTACCGCTGCGCGCGCGGCATCGTCGCGCAACCCCCCGGCGGTCGTCGGTAGTGCGCCGATCGCGATCACCTTTCCGCCCTTGCGCATCCAGCGCGCGATGGCGGCATAGGCATCGGCGTCGATCCGCTCCATGCGCGGCAGCACCAGCATGCGGTGGCGAAAGCCCGGGGCGGAGACGCCGCGCGCGTCGACGAAGTCGAACTCCTGCCCGGCGTCGAGCACCTGCGCGATCATCGCCTCGGGGATACGCCGCTTCATTGCGTCGTTC
Source organism: Sphingomonas sp. (assembly GCA_035538975.1). GTDB lineage: Bacteria > Pseudomonadota > Alphaproteobacteria > Sphingomonadales > Sphingomonadaceae > Sphingomonas. The sequence continues at coordinate 2,588 of DATLJJ010000166.1, forward strand.
ACCGAGGCCGAGCGCGGCTCGAGCGCGGCGAGCACGTCCTCGGTGGGCAAATAGATGGCCACGGCATTGGCCGGCTCACCCTGGCGCAGCAGGTGCGAGACGCGCTGCAGGTAGCGCGCGACGTCGGGCATCACGCCGAACCACGGATTGTGGTCGTTGAGCGCGGCGGCAGCGTAAAAGGCCCAGCCGGGCTCGGGCGTGCCTGGCGGCGTGTAGGGCCAGCCGTGGCCGATCAGCTGGTTGATGCCCTGCAGGAAGTGACGGTCGGCCTCCACCTTCATGTCGAGTGGTGTCGCCGCCCAGGCCGGCGAATGGAGCCAGGTCCAGGTCTCGGACGAGACCACGGGTTTGCCGTAGAGATGTGCTGCCGACGTGGCCCAACGCGTTGAGGTGAAGGCACGCCAGTCTGCACCTTCGCCCTCGGGCAGGGCGACGTGCTCGGCGGACGAGAGCAGCACGGCTGGCGTGCCGTAAGCCTGGACGCGGAAGCGCGTGCCATGCGCCTTCGTCCAGGTGTCGATCGCGCCCAGATAGCGCTCCTCGGTCAGCTCGGCGAGCGTGCGGCCCCAGTCGTAGCGGACGTTCGCGCTCTCGGGCGTGTCGAGGAAAAGCGCGGGCAAGTGCGGGACCAGATCATAGCCGCGACGTTTTTGAAACTCGGCGGGCAGGTCGCCGGTCCAGCTCGATCCATAGGCCTCGAGGCTGTCCGAGAAAAAGGCATAGGGCGGCGCAATCCCCGCAAAGGCCTGAAGCAGGCGATCGCCGACGGCTTCGAGATGATGGCCGACAGCTGCGGGATCCATGTGATCGAGCACGAAGCCCTCGGCACCCACCGCGGCGCGCTTGACCTGCTGGCCGGTGCGGCCGGCGACGAACAGCAGCGCCTCGCGCGGCTGGTCGCTCGGCTGCACCGCGGCGCGCGGACCTTCGACCGTCAACGGTGTTAACGCGCGTGCGGCCTGGGGCGACGCGGCAACCGGGCCGATCGACGCCGAGACCAGGCTCTCGCCCGGGCCGAGGGCGGGCACAATGAAGTCGGCGGTGCCTGCGGGAACGGGCACGCGGACCATGCGGATGTTCGCAGAGGCCTGCGTCACGGCGACGTGCGGTCCGCCGAACGGCCAGCCGCTGCCGCCGGTCACGTCGATCCGCATTCCCTCTGCCTGCGCAGTCTGCGCGGCGTGGCGCAGCGCCGCCAGGAAATCATCGGAGAGATAGGGGAGGTTGCGCACGCCCGTGGATGCATCGTCGGGCGAAAGCGGATAGACCGGCTGCACTTCGAAGCCACCGAAGCCGCCGGCCTTCATCGCCCGGATCTCGCGATCGATCTCGGCATTGTCGACGGCTGGACCGAACCACCACCAGCGCATCATCGGCCTTGCCTCGGCAGGCGGCGCGACGAAGGACTGCCATAGCGCCTCGTTGCCTGCAGGCGCCTGGGCATGCGCGGGCGCCCCGGCAAACATCAGCGCCGCCGCGCCGATCAACCATCGTGTCCGAATCATCAGGGCTCCCCTCCAGCGCTTTTTATTAGCGCCTATCCTTTTCATGCGTCCGGGGTTTTTCGGAGTCTAGGGCACCAGCGTGGTGAAGACGAACACGCCGAAGATGACGAGGTGGACCACGCCCTGAAGCACGGTCGTTCGTGCAGTGCCGAGCGAAAGGCTGCTGACGAGCAGCGTGAGCCCGAGGAGCACGATGCTGCGCGGATCGAGCCCGAGTGCGAGCGGCAGTCCCGCGTAAAGCGAAAGTGCGGCGACTGCGGGAATGGTGAGGCCGATGGTCGCGAGCGCCGATCCCAGTGCGAGGTTGAGGCTCGTCTGGAGCCGGTTGGACGATGCCGCGCGGATCGCCGCGATGCTTTCGGGCAGCAGCACCAGCGCCGCGATCACCACGCCCACCACGGCGTGCGGCGCGCCTGCTGCGGCGACGCTGCGCTCGATCGATGGCGCGAGCGCCTTGGCGAGCAGCACCACCTCGGTCAGGCAGACGACCAGCAGCACCGCCGAGAGCAACGTCTGGCGCCCGGATGGCGGGGGTGCATGCGCCTCGGGATCGGCCGCCGCCAGCTCGGCCGGGGGCAGGAAATAGTTGCGGTGGCGCATCGTCTGCACCGACACGAAGGTCAGATAGAGCAGCAATGACACGACCGCCACGAACGCGAGCTGCGCGGGCGAGTAATAGGGGCCGTGCGCCGAGATCGCGAAATTGGGCAGCACGAGCGTCAGCACGGTGAGCGTGCACAGGGTCGCCAGCGAAGCGTTGACCCCGGTCTGCTGGAAGTCCTGCTCGTGGTGGCGCAGCGCCCCGACGAGGATGAAGGTACCCACCAGCGCGTTGAGGATGATCATCACCGCGGAGAAGACCGTGTCGCGCGCCAGCGTCGCGGAGCCTTCCTTGCCCTGGAGCATCAGCGTCAGGATCAGCCCGGCCTCGATGACCGTCACCGCCAGCGCGAGAAGAAAGGTGCCGAAGGGCTCGCCCACCTTGTGCGCGATGATCTCGGCATGGTGCACCGCGGCCAGTACGGTGATGATCAGCACTGCGCCGAGCAGCAGCGCCGGGATCGTCAGGGTGCCGCCAAAGATCAGGCTCACCGCGCCGAGCAGCGGCGGCATCCATATCCAGGTGTAACGCAGTCGCTGCATGCAGCTACCCTATTCGGGGTGGCACAGATATTTCAATGACGCTTGCGGCCCGGCTCAGGTTTCATTTCAGCGGACGCTTCTCAAGTTTGCGGGCGAGCGTGCGGCGATGCATTCCCAGCCGGCGGGCCGTTTCGGAGATGTTGAAGCCGGTGGACGCCAGGGTTTCGTTGATCATCTCCCATTCGCGCGTCTTGATCGAGGTTTCGCGGCTGGTGATGGGGACATCGGCGTCGCCCCCCGCCTTGCCGAACGCCGCCTCGATGTCGTCGGTGTTCGACGGCTTCACCAGATACTGGCAGGCGCCGAGCTTGATGGCCTCGACCGCGGTGGCGATGCTCGCATAGCCGGTGAGCACCACGATCAGCATTTCGGGATCCGCGGCGTGCAGCCGCGCCACACAGGGCAGCCCCGAGGCGTTGCCGAGCTTTAGGTCCACCACGGCTCGCTCGGGTGACCCGGCTTCGAGCAGCACCTCCAGCTCGGCCGGGCTCGAGGCGACCCGCACGCGATATCCGCGGCGCTCGAACGAGCGCTGGAGCGTGCGCGCGAAGGTGGCGTCGTCCTCGACGATGACCAGGCTGGGCCCATCCATGTCAGCGGGTCTCCTGCGAAAGAACGAGCGGAAGGAGCAGGCGCACTTCGGCGCCGCCGCCTGTGAGGTTGCGTGCCTCCAGCCGGCCGCCCAGCCGGCGCGCGACGTTGCTGGCCAGGAACAGGCCGAGCCCGTGCCCCGCACCCTTGGTCGACTGGAACAGCTGGCCGAGGTGCGCCAGCGTCTCCGGCGCGAAGCCGTCGCCCCAGTCGCGTACCGCGATCACCAGCATATGGTCCTCGATCTCGGCCGAGAGGCGTACGCCCGCGGGTGAGGCTTCGGCGGCATTATCGAGCAAATTCCACACTGCCTGACGAAGCGCCGGATCGACGGCGATGACGGCCCCGTTCGCGCCGCTTGCGCGGTAGTCGAAGGGCAGATGGAGCTGCGTCGCGCGCCATGCTTCGGCGATTGCGTCGAGGAAGGTTTCCGCTGCGATGCGCTCCATCGCCTCGCCGCGAGGCTGGCCGGCGGAATGGAGGATGTCGGAGACGATCGCCTTGCAGCGCTGAACCTCGGTCTGCATCTCCTCCACTTCGGCGAGGAGCTGTGGGTCTCCTGCGATCCTGGTCTCGCGCCGCCAGTCGGCGAGGATCACCGACAGCGTGCCCAGGGGCGTCCCCAGCTCGTGGGCGGCGCCAGAGGCGAACAGCCCCATGCGCACGATGCCCTCCTCCTCGGCGGCGTGCTGGCGCAGGTCCGCCACATGGGCATCGCGCGCGCGCAGGTTGCGGCTGATTCGCACGATGAAGAGCACCAGCAGCCCTGCCACCATGACGAAGCCGATCCAGCGCCCGATCGCGAACAGGTCGGCGCTGTCGGCGACGAGCCCGGTCGGCAGCGCGAGCGGCACGTGCCGCACGATCAGCAGCGCATAGCTGAGCCCCGTCGCCGCCAGCAGCAGCGCGACCGCCGCGGGCGGCAGCAGGATCGCGCCTAGCACCACCTGAAGCAGGTAGAGCGAGATGAAGGGATTGGTCGCGCCGCCGCTGAAATAGAGCTGGAGCGTGAGTGCCCCCATGTCGAGCAGCAGCGCCAGCAGGACGTCGCTGTCGCGTACCCGGTGCCGGAGCATCGCCATGGTGGAGAGCAGGTTCGCCGTGGCGAGCGCGAGCGCGACGCCGAGCATCTCGACCACCGGCAGCTGCACGCCCAGTCCGAAATGGACGAGCAGGATGGTGAGCGTCTGCCCGGCGACGGCGATCCAGCGCAGCTGGATGAGCTGGCGCATATTCTCCGCCGCCGCGGTCTCGGCCGAGGGGCCGGTCGGGGTGCCGGCACGCGGCCGGGTGAGGGCGAGGAGCGGCGCTTCCATCACTGCTGGGCGCGCGTACGCAGCAGCAGGAACGCGCCGGCTGCGCCAAGCGCCGCCAGCGCGAACCAGGTGAGCGCGTACACAAGATGGCTGTTGCGGAACCTGACCACGGTCAATCCCCCTACCGGATAGCCGCCGGGGTTGGGAGTGGCGTCGGCGTCGACGAAGAAGGGCGCGACAGGCCCCAGCCCCCGGGCCGCAGCGATCGCCGCCACGTCGCGCGAATACCAGCGCCTCGCCTGGGGATCGTTGGCCCGCAGCAGCGTGCCCTTGGGCTCGCTCGCCCGCATCAGTCCGGTCACGGTCACCGGGCCCGGCACCAGGCCCGCCGCGCGGCTGGCGGCACCACGCTTGTCGGGAGGCACGAAGCCGCGATTGACGAGGACCAATCCCTGCGCGGTGCGAAGCGGAGTGAGCACCCAGAAGCCGGCGCCGCGTTCGGTAAGCGCCTGGACCAGCGTCTCGCGGTCGTGAAGGAAGCGGCCCTGCGCACGAACTCGCCGATATTCATAGTCGCGCCGGTCGAGCCCCGCCCATTGGGCCGCGTCGGGAAGCGGCGCGGGCGGCGCGTGGATGCGCGCCTCGACGCGTGCAATCAGGTCCAGTTTCCACTGCAGGCGCTCGAGCTGCCAAATGCCGAGCGCCGCGAACCCAGGAACGGAAAGCAGCGCCAGCGCGATCAGCAGCGGGCGCTTCACGCGGGTGCTCAGGAGCCGAAGCCTCCGTCACCGGACATCGGCATCATGTTGGCATTGAGATGGAACATGATCCACAGCGAGCCCGAGATCACGATCAGCACGATCACCGCCGTGAAGATATAGGCCATCAGCGTCCAGCCGCCCTCCGAACTCGAATTGAGATGGAGGAAGCTGACGGTGTGCACCAGGATCTGGAGCACGGCGAAGGCAATGATCGTGATCGCGGTCGCCTGCGGATCGAAGCTGCCGGTCATTACCATCCAGAAGGGAATGGCCGTAAGCACTACAGACAGCAGGAAGCCGATCACATAGCCGCGCAGTGTGAAGCTATGGCCGTGCGTGTCGCCGTGGCTGTGCGCCGCGTCGGTATGGGTGGCGTCGTTCATCGCAGGACCCCGAGCAGATAGACGAAGGTGAAGACGCCGATCCAGACGACGTCGAGGAAGTGCCAGAACATGCTGAGGCACATCAGCCGGCGTTGGTTCTCGACGTGCAGCCCGCGCTGGGCGAGCTGGACGAGCATCACGCCCACCCAGATGATACCGAAGGTCACGTGCAGCCCGTGCGTCGCGACGAGCGTGAAGAAGGCGGAGAGGAAGGCGCTCGTCTGCGGCGTCGCTCCTTCGTGGATGAGGCTGCCGAACTCGAACAGCTCGATACCGACGAAGGCCGCGCCGAGCAGCGCAGTGATTACCAGCCAGAGCTGCGTGCCCCCGAGCTTGCCCTGCTGCATCGCGATCATCGCGAAGCCGAAGGTGATCGACGAGACCAGCAGGATCGCAGTGTTGAGCGCGACCAGCGGAAGCTCGAAGATCTCGCGCGGAGTCGGGCCGCCGGCATAGCTGGTGCTCAGCACGCCGAAGGTCGCGAACAGCGTGGCGAAGATGAGCGCGTCGCTCATCAGATAGATCCAGAAGCCCAGGATCGTGCCGCCACCGGTCTCGTGGTGGTGGTCGTCCTCCTCGACCAGGTAGAAGGTCGGGTCGGCGTTTCGATCCTCGCTCAGCGCAGTCGTGCTCATGCCGTGGCTCCCGCCGCGAGCAACCGGGTGCGCGCGTCCTCGGTTTGCGCCACTTCATCCGCGGGGATGAAATAGTCGCGGTTGTAGTTGAAGGTGTGGCCGATCGCGACGACGAACAGCCCCACCGTGGCCAGCGCCGCCAGCCACCAGATGTACCAGACCATCGCGAAGCCGAGCACGAGCGCCAGGGCCGAAAGGATCACGCCCGCTCCGGTGTTGCGCGGCATGTGGATCGGGCGGAAGCCGTCCACCGGCCGCGCGGCGCCGCGGCTCTTCATGTCGTACCAGGCGTCGAGATCGTGCACGACCGGAGTGTGCGCGAAGTTGTACGCAGGCGGCGGCGACGAGGTCGCCCATTCGAGCGTGCGGCCGTCCCAGGGGTCGCCAGTCGCGTCACGCAGCTGGTCGCGCTTCACGATGCCCATGACGATGCTCATCACGAAGCCCAGGATACCGATCAGGATGATCACTGCGCCGATCGCGGCGATCACGAACCAGATCTGCAAGGACGGATCGTCGAAGTGGCGCACGCGGCGCGTCGTTCCCATCAGCCCCACGACGTAGATCGGCGTCCAGGCCACCCAATAGCCGAGCACCCAGCCCCAGAAGCCCACCTTGCCCCAGAAGGGATCGAGCTTGAAGCCGAAGGCCTTGGGGAACCAGTAGACCATGCCCGCGAACAGCCCGAAGACCACGCCGCCGATGATCACGTTGTGGAAGTGCGCGACGAGGAAGAGCGAGTTGTGGAGCACGAAGTCCGCCGGCGGCACCGCGAGCAGCACGCCGGTCATGCCGCCCACCACGAAGGTGATCATGAAGGCGACCACCCACATCATCGGCAGCTCGAAGCGGATGCGGCCGCGGTACATGGTGAAGAGCCAGTTGAAGATCTTCGCACCCGTCGGGATCGAGATCACCATCGTCGCGATGCCGAAGAAGCTGTTGACGCTCGCGCCCGATCCCATGGTGAAGAAGTGGTGGAGCCACACGAGATAGCTCAGGATCGTGATCACCACCGTCGCGTAGACCATCGACGAATAGCCGAAGAGCCGCTTGCCGGTGAAGGTCGAAGTGATCTCCGAGAAGATGCCGAACGCCGGCAGGACGAGGACGTACACCTCGGGGTGGCCCCAGATCCACACCAGGTTCCAGTACATCATCGGGTTGCCGCCGAGATCGTTGGTGAAGAAGTTGGTGCCGACGTAGCGGTCGAGCATCAGCAGTGCGAAGGCGCCGGTGAGCACCGGGAAGATCGCGATGGCGAGCACGTTGCTGCACAGCGCGGTCCAGCAGAACACCGGCATCTTCATCATCGTCATGCCGGGTGCGCGCATCTTGATGATCGTCGTCACCATGTTGATCGCGGATAATGTCGTGCCGATGCCGGCTATCTGCAGCGCCCATAGATAGTAATCGGGCCCGGTATCCGGGCTGTTCTGCAGATTGGCG
>DATLJJ010000167.1:0-8399 GCA_035538975.1 Sphingomonas sp.
CTCGTAGTGCGCAGGCAAAATATTGTGAATCCGCCTGAATCGGGGGATAAGGGCGTTTGAGCAGGGGATTTATGGGGCAATGGCGAAGACCGCACCGGAAGGTCTGATCACCGCACTCGACGTGGGGTCGTCGAAGGTGTCGGCGCTGATCGCGCAAAAGGCTGATGACGGGCAACTGGTGGTGCTGGGCACCGGCCAGCGCGAGAGCCGTGGTGTCAAGCGCGGCTATGTCGCCGACATGCACGCGACCGAACTCGCGATCCGCGAGGCGGTGGAGCAGGCCGAGCGCATCGCCGGCTTCAACATCGAGGACGTGTGGGTCAGCTTCTCGGCGGGCGGCCTCTTGTCCGACATCGTCAAGCTCGAGGCGGACCTGGGCGGTCACCGCGTCGAGCAGGCCGACATCGACGAACTGCTGAAGGCCGGGCGGGAGGCGATCGACCCGCAGGGCAAGATGATCCTCCACGCCCAGCCGACGCGCTACACGGTCGACGGGCTGGGCGGAGTCAAGCGCCCGCTGGGATTGCATGCCGACAAGCTGGGCGTCGACATCCATGTCGTCGCGACCGAGGGCTCGCCGGTACGCAACCTCGACCATTGCGTGCGCTCGGCGCATCTGGAGGTGCGCTCGATCATCGCTGCACCGGTGGCGACTGGGCTCGCCTGCCTGAGCGAGGAGGAGCGCGAACTCGGCGTCGCGCTGGTCGAGGTGGGGGCGGGTGTCACCAACGTCTCGGTCTTCGTGGCGGGCGTGCTCGCAGGGCTTGCGTCGATCCCGATGGGCTCGGCCGACATCACCGACGACATCGCCTCGGCGTTCGGCACGGCGCGCAACTGGGCCGAGCGGACCAAATGCTTCCACGGTTCGGCCAACCTGTCTCCGCGCGACAATCACGAGATGATCGACGTGGTCCCGGCGATCGCCGACGGCGGGGCGGAAGGGCCGCGCATCACCAAGGCGCAATTGAACGCGATCATCCGCCAGCGGCTCGAGCGGCTGATGGGCGAGATCCAGAAGGAGCTGAAGAAGCTGGGCTTCGCCGATCCGGTGGGACGGCAGATCGTGCTCACCGGCGGCGGCGCCGAACTGAAGGGCATCGCCGACTATGCGCAGCAGGCGCTGGGCAGCGCGGTGCGCGTGGGTCGGCCCAAGGGGCTGATCGCGCTGCCGGAAGCGCATGCGGGGCCGGCCTTCGCGACACTGGCGGGGCTGGCGCGCTTCGCGGCGGCGGATCCGATCGATCTTCGCGCGCTGGAGCCCGCTCCGCACCAGATGGTGACCAAGGCGAGTGCGGGCGCGCTCTTCCAGCGACTGATGGCGGCATTCCGGTCGAATTATTAAAGAAATACGATGGGCGCCGCGGGTTTCCTCTAGAGTCGCCCCGGTCCTTCGTGCAGAACAATCGTCAAAGCGCCGCCCCTCGCGACGGTGGCGCCAGGGAGACTACAGGATGAGCATTGAATTTCTTCCCGCAGATGTCGACGAGCTGACGCCGCGCATCACGGTGATCGGCGTCGGTGGCGCGGGCGGCAACGCGATCGCGAACATGATCCGGTCGGACGTGCAGGGCGTGGAGTTCCTCGTCGCCAATACCGATGCCCAGGCGCTCAAGCAGTCGGCTGCCGGGCACAGGATCCAGCTGGGCGCGAAGATCACCCAAGGGCTTGGCGCGGGATCGCGTCCCGAAATTGGACGCGCTGCGGCCGAAGAGACGATCGATCAGGTGCAGCAGGCGCTCGAGGGCGCACACATGTGCTTCATCGCGGCGGGCATGGGCGGCGGCACCGGCACCGGCGCGGCGCCGGTCATCGCCAAGGCTGCGCGCGACATGGGCATCCTGACCGTGGGCGTCGTGACCAAGCCCTTCGCCTTCGAAGGCAAGCGCCGCGCGCAGAGCGCTGAAGCGGGCATCGAAGAGCTTCAGAAGTACGTCGACACGCTCATCGTCATCCCGAACCAGAACCTTTTCCTGATCGCCAACGCGAACACGACCTTCAAGGAAGCGTTCGAGATGGCCGACGAGGTGCTGCAGCAGGGCGTGCGCGGCATCACCGACCTGATGGTCATGCCCGGCCTCATCAACCTCGACTTCGCCGACGTCCGCTCGGTGATGCAGGAGATGGGCAAGGCGATGATGGGCACCGGCGAGGCGGACGGCGACGACCGCGCGCTGATCGCCGCGCAGAAGGCGATCGCCAACCCGCTGCTCGACGGCGTGTCGATGAACGGCGCCAAGGGCGTGATCGTCTCGATCACCGGCGGCGAGGACATGCGCCTGCTCGAGGTCGACGAGGCCGCCAACCACATCCGCGAGCTGGTCGATCCCGACGCGAACATCATCTGGGGCTCGGCGTTCAACCCGGACCTGGAAGGCAAGATCCGCGTGTCGGTGGTCGCGACCGGCATCGATGCGGACGCGCAGCCCAAGGCCGCGCCCATCGCTGCCGAACAGCCGCGCGTCTTCTCCTTCTCGACCCCGCGCCGCACGGCAGCGGTGGAGCCTGCGCCCGTCGCCGCTCCCGACCCGAGCTACGAGCCCGAGCCCGAAGCGCCCTCGTACGAGCCGGTCGCCGAGACGCCGCGCGTGCCGGAGGCCTATGAGCCCGAGCCGCAGCAGCCCGAGCCGGTTGCGCAGATCGACGAAGACACGAGTGCGGACGAGCTGCTGCTCGGCGCCGAGAGCGCAGTCCCCGAGACACCGGTTGCGCCCGAGCCCGCTCCCGAGCCCGCCCCGGAGATCAGCAGCCGCCGCCGCTGGCTGACCGGCGGCAGCGATGACGATCTGGCGCCCGAGCCCAAGCCTGCGCGCCGCGCCGGCGGCACGCTGTTCGAGCGCATGGCCTCAGCCTCGCGCGGTTCCAAGGCTACCCCGGGCGACGAGGACGACAAGGATCCGCTGGACATCCCGCGTTTCCTGCGCAGCCAGAACAATCAATAACTTGATGCGCGTTCGTCGCCGGTTCGGCTCGCCTTGGCGAGCGGCCGGCGGCGCGTCATTGTCGGTTCACCTTTAATTCGGTCTAGCTGGGGCGCATGCAGCAGAGACGTTTCCTGCGCCCGCTCCGGGTCCTGGCTGTCGCTCTGGCCGTGGGGGCCGGGCCGGCCCTGGCACAGACCGGTGTCGTTCCACAGTACAATCCGGATGCGGATCGGCTGGCGCAGGAGATGCGCATCGTCGCCGCCGACCCGCGCAACGTTGCGGCACTGCTGCGCGCGGGCGAGCTGAGCGCGCGGCTGGGCGATACTTCGGCCGCCTTTGCCTTTTTTGCGCGCGCGCAGGCGATCGATCCCGGCAATTCCCGCATTGCCGCAGGCCGCGCGATGACGCTGGTCCGGCTCGGGCGGCCCGGCGAGGCGCTCCAGCTCTTTCAGGCGGCGGAGGCACGCGGCGTGCCGATGCGCGACTATGCCGCCGATCGCGGCTTCGCGTACGACCTGCTCGGCCAGCCGCTGCTCGCCCAGCGCGACTACAAGCTTGCGCTCCAGACGAGCCGCGACGACGAGACGCTGCGCCGTTACGCGCTCTCGCTCGGTATCACCGGCGACGTCGATGAGGCGATGCGCCAGCTCGATCCCTTGCTCCGCCGCAGCGATCGCGCCGCGTGGCGCGCGCGCGCCTTCATCATGGCGATGAACGGCGATGTGCCCGGCGCCGAGCGGATCGCGTCGACGATGATGCCGGGCAACATGGGCTCGGCGCTCGCGCCCTTCTTCCGGCGCCTGGCGGGAATGTCGCCGGCCGATCGCGCCTTTGCCGCGCACTTCGGCGAGCTTTCACCGACAGCAGCGCGGATGGCCGACGCGCGAATGGCGCCGCAGCTCGCGCCCTATGCGCCGCAGCAGCGCCCGGTGCAGGTTGCGCAGGCGCAGCCGCCCGCGCAACCCGCCGCCACCGATCGCCGCACGCGCGGTCGCCGCTCGTCGCTCGCCGATGATTTTTCGAGCAGCCGCGCTCCGCGCCAAGCTCCGGTCCAGACCGCGGCCGCGCCGCGATCCGTGCCTGCGCGGGCTCCGGTGCAGCAGCCGCCGCAACGGCCGATGGTGCAACCGCTTCCGACACCCGCGCCAACCCCGGCACCGACGCCCGCATCTGCGCGCCCGTCGCCGCCGCCGGCCGCTGTCGTGCAGCCTATGAACCAAGTCGCAGTGCGCCGGGCCGCGCCCGTACCCCAAGGCGGACCCGCGCAGCCGGTACAGCTCGCCGCGGCGGAGACTCCGGCGCCGGCCGTCCGCGACACGCCGCCTGCCGCTTCGCCCGCAGCGCCGACATCGACATTCACGCCCGCTTCGGCGTCCAGCTTCACGCTCGCGCCTGCGCCCACGGCGGCCGGGGCGTCGACCCAGACACCTGCGCCGCAGCCGCAAACCAGCCAGCCGACACCAGCGCCCTTCGCGCCGAAACCGCGCCCGGAGCAGGTCCCCCAAGCCGCGGCCGCCACGCCGGCCCCTGCGCCGACGCCGCCGGGCCCTGCGCGTGTGGGTGAAGAGGATACGGTGCTCGCTTCGATCATCGCGAACATCACCATTCCCGCCAAGGAGCTGGAAGTGGTCACCGCGCAGCCGGTCGATCTTCCCCCGGCGACGGCGACGCCCGCGCCCGCGCCCGCGCGCGTCGCCGCAGCAACGCCCAGGGTCGAGACGCCGAAGCCGGCCCCCGGAAGGGCGACGCCCGCCAAGCCCGATCCCGGGGCGACCGCCAAACCCGATCCGAAGGCAGCCAAGCCCGATCCCAAGGCGAAGAAGCCCGATCCCAGGGCCAAGGACCCGGCCAAGGCCGAGCCGAGCCGCATCTGGGTCCAGGTCGCGAGCGGCGCCAACGAAGAATCGCTGCCCAAGGCCTGGAGCGCGGCGGTGACGAAGGCGCCGGCCGCTTTCAAGGGCAAGTCGGGCTGGTCGACGCCCGTGCGTGCCACCAACCGCGTGCTCGCCGGCCCGTTCAAGACCAGCGCCGAGGCCCAGACCTTCGTCAATGCGCTGGCAAAAGCGGGGCTTTCCGCCTTCGTCTTCACCAGCGAGGCTGGGCAGAAGGTGACCAAACTCGCGGCGAAGTGACTCTGGCGGGCGGTTACGGCGCTCCGCCGACGGCTATTTTTTGCAGAGGCCGAACGATTCCAGGTAAACTTCCTGCGAAATGATTTTGGAGTTGCAGACCTTCGGTTCGAGCATGCGCGCCTTGGCCGGGTCCCTGGGGCCGCCCTCGCCGAGCGAAGCCATCTTGTAGAGGTGCATGCAGGACGTGCCCGTGGTCCAATCGTCGGGCTTGCAACCGCGCTCATAGGCGCTGCGTGCCTTCGCCAGGTCCTTCGGAGCATAGAGGCCGAGCTCATAGGCGCTGCCGAGCAATTGGCATTCCTGGGTGTCGCCCGCAGTGCAGCTCGCTTCGCGCTTGGCGAGCGAGTCGGATTGCAGCGGACCGGCAGTGCCCGCCGGCACCAGAGCAAAAGCCGCGACGGCCATTCCGGCCGGCAGCAAGAACGAGCGCATGTTCATCTGAAGTCCCCCGAACGTCTTGTGAGCCCATTCCTGCGGCTGGCGGCAGCAGCAGTCAATCGCCGCTGCGTCCCTGAACGAGGCCCTGCGTCAAGGGCGAGGAAAATGGCTTTCGACAAGCGCTTCCCGAGCGGCTAGGGCGCGTGGCGTGAGACCCGTTTCGACCCTGGCCTGCACACCGGAGCGGAGCCGCGGCCGCCTCCATCAGGAACAAAGCGGCACCGCCCGTGGGCCCCGCGACGCCTTCCAGCGCGACCGCGACCGGATCATCCATTCGATCAGCTTCCGCCGCCTGCGGCACAAGACCCAGGTCTTCATGGCGCCCGACGGGGATCATTTCCGCGTGCGGCTGACGCACAGCCTGGAAGTGGCGCAGATCGGCCGCGCGATCGCGCGCACGCTGGGGCTCAACGAGGACCTGACCGAGGCGCTATGCCTGGCGCACGACATCGGCCATCCGCCCTTCGGCCATGCCGGCGAGGACGCGCTCAAGCAGGCGCTGTCGGCGCAGGGCGGGTTCGACCACAACGGCCATACGCTGCGCACGCTCACCGAGCTGGAGCGACCCTATCCCGCGTGGAACGGGCTGAACCTGACGTGGGACACGCTCGAAGGCCTGGCCAAGCACAACGGCCCGATCGAGGCGCCGCAATGGGCGCTGGCTGCCGCCGACGCGCAATTCCCGCTCGAACTCGGAAGCTGGCCCTCGCTCGAGGCGCAGGTCGCGGCGATCGCCGATGACATCGCCTATGATAATCACGACATCGACGACGGGCTGCGCGCCGGGCTGCTGACGCTCGACCAGCTGATGGAAGTGCCGCTGATCGCCGACGGGTGGCGCCGCGTGGAGGCAAAATTCCCCGGCTGCGATCGCCGCCGGCTGGTGGGCGAGCTGATCCGCGCCCAGATCGGCGAGATGGTCAACGACTTCATCGCCGCCACGCAGGCACGGCTGGCGGAATCGGGTGTCGCGAGCGTCGACGACGTTCGCACGGCGGGGCGTGCGCTCGCCTGCTTCTCGGACGGGATGCGCGAGGCGGAGCGCGGACTGAAGCGCTTCATGTACGCCAACCTCTACCACCACCCGAGCCAGCTCGAGGCAGCGAAGGCGGCGCATGGCGTGGTGGCGGGGCTGTTCGCGACCTATGCCGCCGATCCGGGGCTGATGCCCGAGGAATGGCGCGCGGCGATTCCGACGGAGGAGCCGTGGCGAAGTCGCCACATTGCCGACTTCATCGCCGGGATGACCGACCGCTATGCGATCGCGCGCTATCGGGAAGTGGTGGGGGCGCTGGAACTGCCCGAGGGATTTTGAAAGGACCTCCGCGAGCTGCGCCCGCGGAGGCTCTCTCATAATATCAGCGCTGCGCGACCTGCAGGTTCGCGACGCCCTTGGGCGCGCGGAAGGAGACGCGGGTGTTGGCGGCATAGCCCGACACCCAGCCGTTCCTGACGACCAGGCGGAACCTGTCGCCGGCCGAGCTCTTGCCCTCGAGGATGCGGGCGCCGTCCTTCAAAGTGGAAGTGTAGGCGTAGGTCACGCCCTCGTGCGTGAAGCTGCGCTCGTTGGCGAGAGCAGGCGTGGTGAAGGTGAGGAGAGCGGCAGCCGCCGCGAAAAAGCTACGAGTCACGATCTTTCTCCTTCAAGCGTTGAAAAGAGCCAGATCGGCATCCCTGTTCTGTTCTGAGGAGACATTGCTGCACCGCAACAATACTCGCAAACGCAAAGCGCGGCGGCGCCAGTTGCAGTACGCGCAACATACGACGAGCGGAGGCAAATCGGCGGCAGGCGGCGGCGTTGCGATAATTTTGCGACATTTGCCGCCTACGATCGGGCAAAAGAGGGAGAGCCATGGACGCGAGCATCGCGCTGAACCGCTTCGGCCTGGGCGCCGCGCCGGACGATCGGATCGAGGGATCGCCGCGACGTTGGCTGCTCGACCAGCTCGAACGCTATTCGCCGCGGCCCCCGGGGATCGCGGCGCTCGCCCCCAGCACGACCATCGCCGCCGAGCTTGCCGATTATCTGAAGCAGTCGCGGATGGAGCGGCGCATGCCCGCCGTTGCGCCCGATCCGACGATGCGCAACGCGGCGCCGGCGACCGGGGCGCCGATCCGCAAGCGCGGCGCCGACGCGCGCCGGGAAGCACGTCGCGAGGGGCGCGACCATTATGTCGCGGCGGTACAGGCGCGTGCGCAGGTGGCAATCGACACGCCTGCGCCCTTCGCCGAGCGGCTGGTGCATTTCTGGGCCAATCATTTCGCGGTATCGGCGGACAAGCTCACCACGGTCGGGCTCGCTGGCGCGATGGAGTTCGAGGCGATCCGGCCGCACTTGCTCGGCAGCTTCCGCGAGATGCTCCATGCTGTGGAACGGCATCCGGCAATGCTGCTCTATCTCGATCAGGCGCAGTCGGTAGGGCCGGGCAGCCCGGCGGGGCTCGCTACCGGTAACCGCGCGCGCAAGCTTGGCCTGAACGAGAATCTGGCGCGAGAGATACTGGAGCTGCACACACTGGGCGTGCGCACCGGATACCGCCAGTCCGACGTCACCGAATTCGCGCGCGCGATGACCGGCTGGACCGTGGCGGGGCTGGGCCGCGGCGGATCGGGGCGCGGGCGGCCGGTGGGCAGCTTCGCCTTTGTGCCGCGCCTCCACGAGCCCGGCGCGCGCACGGTCCTCGGCCGTAGCTGGAACCAGCCGGGCGAGGCGCAGGCGGCGGCGGTGCTCGACATGCTGGCGACGCACCCGGCGACCGCGCGGCACATCGCGACCAAGCTCGCGCGCCATTTCGGCGGCGACGATCCGCCCGCGCCGCTGGTAGCGCGGCTGGAGAAGGCCTTTCTCGCATCGGACGGCGACTTGCCCAGCGTCTATCGGGCACTGGTCGAGGCACCCGAATGCTGG
>DATLJJ010000168.1:0-2433 GCA_035538975.1 Sphingomonas sp.
ATCAAGGCGTGGCGCGCGACCTGGCCCGAGCTGGGGATCGGAGAGCGTGACCTGACCTTGTTCGAGGCCGACGCGGGCTCGTCCATCTAGAGTCGAAGATGCATGCCGCGCCGATGGAGCGGGGCGATCGCCAGCGTGATCAGCGCGAGGATCGCAAGCGCGCAGGCGAGCGAGGCGAGATACGGGCCCGGAATCACTGCCTGCGCTACCGAGAAGCCCCACCCCTGCGGGCTCACGCCCCCGGGCAGCAGTGGCAGGCCGGAGAA
Source organism: Sphingomonas sp. (assembly GCA_035538975.1). Lineage (GTDB taxonomy): Bacteria > Pseudomonadota > Alphaproteobacteria > Sphingomonadales > Sphingomonadaceae > Sphingomonas. Next base: position 267 of record DATLJJ010000168.1, read on the forward strand.
GACGCCGAGTAGCTGCGACAACGTGAAAGCCAGGATCGCATTGCCGCCGAGCACGAGCAGCGGCCAGCCGGCGCGCTGCAGCGCGCCTTCGGGTACCGCCAGCAACAGCGCGAGCAGACCCAGCGAAAAGCCGCTGCTCAGCAGCGCGAAACTGCTGGTCCAGATGCGCTTGTTGATCGGGAAGAGCGGGTCGAGCGCAAGGCCCGCGACGATCAGCGCAGCGGCGGCGAGGCCCAGCCAGAGCGCACGCCGCGGTTCGGGAGCAGCGCGGAACAGCCGAACCGCCAGCACGCCGATAAGCAGATTGACCGTCGCCGGCAGCGTCGAGAGCAGCCCCTCGGGATCATAGGTGATCCCCAACCCCGGCGTCGTGCCATAGGGCCAGAGATGGTCGACGGTGAAGACGGTGCGGTCGATCCATGCGGTAAGGTTACCCGTGGAATCGAGGCGCCCCACGCCTTCGCCGGGCACGGGCACGAACCGGAGCAGCAGCCAATAGCCGATCAGCAGCGCCGCCGCCGCGATGGTCACCGCGCGATGGTCGACCGCGCGGCGGCCGTCGGCGTCGGTTCGCGCCGTGAGCAGCAGGAATGACGCGGCGAGGGCGTAGCACAGCGCGATCCGCTGGAGGATGCCGGGGACGCGCAGGTGCGCAAAATCGAAAGCCGGGAGCGCGTTGAGGAACAGTCCCAGCGCGATCAGCAGCAGCGTGCGCCGGATCACACGCGGCCATGCACCTTCGAGAGACGTACGCGGGAAGGACAGCGCGAGCGCGAAGCCGACGCTGAACAGGAACGTGGGGAAGACCATGTCGCCGATCGTCCAGCCGTGCCAGGCGGCATGGTCGAGCTGCTTGTAGCGATAGTCCCAGCTACCCGGGCTGGTGACGAGGATCATGCCGGCGACGGCCAGACCGCGCAGCAGGTCGAGCGCCTGCAGGCGGCTGCGTAGTTGCCGATCGCCCATGATCTCTCCCCCATGGAACGTGATTGTGAACGTTCTCAGGACTGAGAGTTGCGCGGCGGGTCACGCGCGTCAAGCGGAGTGGCAACTCAGGCGGCGAATGCCTCGGCGTCGATGGAGTAAAGCACATCGGCGCTGGCCATTGCGGACGCCCTGAGCCCCAACGCCTCGGGGACGATCTGCTCGACGTAGAAGCGCGCTGCGGCCCGCTTCATGCCGAGGAATTTCGGGTCGCCTTCGCTGCGCGCGGCGACGCGGCCCTGCTCCTCCATCAGCCAGCCGGAGACCGCGACCGAAAGCATCGTCAGGAACGGATAGCTGCCCGCGAGCCTGTCGTCGGTATCGGCACCGAGGAGGTGGCGGCCGATTTCCTCGCACGCTTCGACGAGCTGGAGCAGCTCCGCGCTCTCGGCATCACCGCGCATTTCGGCCAACAGCGCGAGCAAAGTCGCGCCATTGTCCATGCTCAGCTTGCGCCCGACGAGGTCCGCGGCCTGAATGCCATTGGTGCCTTCGTAGATCGGCGTGATGCGCGCGTCGCGGAAATGCTGGGCGGCGCCGGTCTCCTCGATATAGCCCATGCCGCCGTGCACCTGGATGCCGAGCGAGGCGACTTCGTTGCCGAGATCGGTGCCGTGCGCCTTCGCGAGCGGGGTGAGCAGCTCAACGCGCTTCTCGGCGGCCGCATCGCCGCCACGGGCGCGGTCGAGCTGGCCGAAGGCGTAGTAGACGAGCGCGCGCGCGGCCTGGGTCTGCGCCTTCATCCGCAGCAGCATGCGGCGCACGTCGGGATGTTCGACGATCGCGACGCTTTCGCGGCTGGCCGAGCCCGCGCGGGCCGACTGGATGCGCTCGCGGGCGTAGGCGACGGCACGCTGGGTTGCGCGCTCGGCGACCTGCACGCCCTGCAGGCCGACGTTGAGGCGCGCGTTGTTCATCATCGTGAACATCGCGCGCATGCCACCCATTTCGGGCCCGACGAGCTCGCCGATGCAATCGTCATGATCGCCGAAGCTCAGCACGCAGGTCGGTGAGGTGTGGAGGCCCATCTTGTGCTCGATCGATACCACGCGGACGTCGTTGAATTCGCCGGGGGTGCCGTCGGCATTCGGCCGATACTTGGGGACGAGGAAGAGCGAGATGCCCCTGGTGCCGGCGGGCGCACCCGGGGTGCGGGCGAGGACGAGGTGAGCGATGTTCTCCG
>DATLJJ010000169.1:0-1937 GCA_035538975.1 Sphingomonas sp.
GATGCGGCAAGTCCAATCTCGTCGAAGCGCTGCGCTGGGCGATGGGTGAGACCTCGTACAAGTCGCTGCGCGCGGCCGACATGGACGCGGTGATCTTCGCCGGCTCCGGCAACCGTCCGGCGCGCAACCATGCCGAAGTGACGATGACGATCGACAATGCCGATCGCACCGCGCCGGCGGCAGTGAACGACAGCCAGATCCTTGAAATCTCCCGCCGCATCGAGCGCGAGGCCGGCTCGGTCTATCGCATCAACGGCCGCGACGTGCGTGCCCGGGACGTGCAGATCCTGTTCGCCGACGCCGCCACCGGCGCGCGTTCGCCGGCCCTCGTCCACCAGGGCAAGATCGGCGAGATCATCCAGGCCAAGCCCGAGCAGCGCCGCCGCGTGCTGGAAGACGCCGCCGGCGTCGCCGGCCTCCACGCCCGCCGCCACGAGGCCGAGCTGCGCCTGAAGGCCGCCGAAACCAATCTCACCCGCGTCGAGGACGTGATCGGCCAGCTCTCCGGCCAGATGGAAGGCCTGAAGAAGCAGGCCCGCCAGGCGGTGCGCTATCGCGAGGTCGCGGCCAAGGTCCGCAAGGCCGAGGCCACGCTGTATCATCTGCGCTGGATCGGCGCGCATGCCGACGTCAACGAATCCGCTCAGACCCACGACCTCGCGGTGCGCGAAATGGCCGAGCGCACCCAGCACCAGGCCGAAGCCGCCCGCATCCAGGCCATCCGCGCCGCGGAGATGCCCGCGCTGCGCGATGCGGAAGCGCGCGCTGCAGCCGGGCTCCAGCGCCTCACCAATGCGCGCGAGCAGCTCGACCGCGAGGAAGAGCGCGCCAAGGAGCGCGTCGCCGAGCTCGAGCGCCGCCTCGCCCAGTTCGAGGGTGACATCTCGCGGGCCCAGCAGCAGACCATGGACGCCGACGTCGCGCTGCAGCGGCTCGACACCGAAGACGCCGAGCTGAAAGAAGAGATCAAGTCGCGCGTCGAGAAGCGCTCGGGCGTCGACGAGCGCGTTGCCGAAGCCGAGGCGGTGCTGACCGAGACCGAGCAGCAGTTCGCCGAACTCACCACCGCGCTCGCTGACCTCACGGCGAAGCGCAACCAGCTCGAAGCCAACGTCCGCACCCATCGCGACAAGCTCGCCCGGCTCGACCAGGAGATCGCGAACGTCGCAGCGGAAGAGCAGAAGCTCGCTGAGGCGACTGGCGGCTTTGGCGATCTCGACGAGCTGACCGCGCTAGTCGAGACCGCGGAAGAGACGCTGGCAGCTTCCGAAGCCGCGGCGCAAGCGAGCGAAGCAGCGCACGTTGCCGCCCGCCAGACCCTGGAATCCTCGCGCTCGCCGCTGGTCGAAGCCGACAAGCGCGTACAGCGGCTCGAGACCGAGGCGCGCACCATCTCCAAGATCGTCAACGGCGAGACCAAGAATCTTTGGCCGCCGATTATCGACGGCATCACCGTCGACAAGGGCTTTGAAAAGGCCATCGGCGCCGCGCTCGGCGACGATCTCGATGCACCGATCGATCCGTCGGCGCCGATGCGCTGGACCAATGTCGGCCACACGGAAGGCGATCCGGAACTGCCCGAGGGCGCCGTGCCGCTCGCCAACCACGTGCAGGCGCCGGCCGAACTGGCGCGCCGCCTCGCCCAGATCGGCGTGGTGCCGCGTGAGCGCGGTGCCGAGCTGGTCTCGCAGCTCAAGACCGGCCAGCGGCTGGTCTCGCCCGAGGGCGACGTCTGGCGCTGGGACGGCTTCGTTGCCGCCGCCCACGCCCCCACCGGCGCGGCCCGCCGCTTGGCCGAGCGCGCCCGCCTCGTCGACATCGAGAACGAGCTGGAGCAGGCCCGCATCGACGCGCAGATCAAGCGCCAGGCGCTGGAGAACGCCGAGTCCGAGCTGCAGATGGCCGCCAGCACCGAAGGCGCCAGCCGCGAAGCCTGG
>DATLJJ010000170.1:0-6370 GCA_035538975.1 Sphingomonas sp.
CGCCCAGAAGCTCGCCGAGCGCGAGGTGCGGCACAAGCGGATGGGCGACAGCCGCTACGTCGTCGAGCCCAACGTCAAGGAGGGCAAGGGCGGCCTGCGCGACCTCCACACGCTCTTCTGGATCGGCAAGTTCGCCTATCACGTCCGCGAGCCCGCCGAGCTCGTCGCGGCCGGGCTGCTCACTGCGCAGGAATATCGCCAGTTCCGCCGCGCCGAGAATTTCCTCTGGGCGGTGCGCTGCCACCTGCACCTGATCACCGATCGCGTCGAGGACCGGCTGACCTTCGACGTCCAGCGCGAGATCGCCGAGCGGATGCGCTATGCCGACCGGCCGGGCATGTCGAAGGTCGAGCGCTTCATGCGCTTCTACTTCCTGCAGGCGAAGGTCGTGGGCGACCTGACGGGCGTATTCCTCGCGCACCTCGATGAGAAGTTCGCCGCCCGCGGCGCGCGCTTCGGTTTGCCGCGGCTGTTCCGCAGCCCCCGCAAGCTCAAGGGCTTCGTCCTCGAGCGCGGCCGCCTCGCGCTGCCCCGCGACGATTTCTTCCACGAGGATCCGGTCCGCCTGATCGAGATCTTCCAGCTCGCCGACCTGCACGGGCTCGAGATCCATCCGCTCGCGATGCGTGCCGCCGCGCGCGACGCCAAGCTGGTCGATGACGTCCGCAGCGATCCGCGCGCCAACGCATTGTTCCTCGACGTGCTGACCAGCCCCCGCACGCCCGAGATGGTGCTGCGCTGGATGAACGAGGCGGGAGTCTTCGGCCGCTTCGTTCCCGACTTCGGCCGCGTCGTCGCGCAGATGCAGTTCGACATGTATCACCACTACACGGTCGACGAACATTCGATCCGCGCGATCGGGCTGCTCAGCGAGATCGAAAAGGGCACGCTCAAGGAAGACCATCCGCTCGCCACCGGCATCTTCCGCCAGATCGCATCGCGGCGCGCGCTTTTCGTCGCGGTGCTGCTCCACGACATCGCCAAGGGGCGCCGCGGCGACCATTCGATCCTGGGAGCCGAAGTCGCCGAGCGGCTCTGCCCGCGGCTGGGGCTGACGCCCGCCGAGACCGAGACCGTCGCCTGGCTGGTGCGCTGGCACCTGCTGATGTCGGCCACGGCCTTCAAGCGCGATCTCGCCGATTTCAAGACGATCCTCGACTTCGCGACCCATGTGCAGAGCCCGGAGCGGCTCCGCATGCTGCTGGTGCTTACGATCGTGGACATCCGCGCAGTGGGGCCCGGCGTGTGGAACAGCTGGAAGCGCCAGCTGCTCTCCGACCTGTTCGACGCCGCCGAGGAAGTGCTGCGGCTGGGACACAAGCAGAAGGGCCGCAGCGAGCGGATCGCAGCCAAGCAGGAAGCGCTCGCCGAGGTGCTCGGCTGGCCCGAGCCCCGCCTGACGGTGCTGGTGAAGCGTCTGCCCGAGGCCTATTGGATCGCCGAGCCGCTCGACGTGCTCGAGCGCAACGCGCGGCTGATCGACGCCGCAGGCGACGCCCCGCTGTCGATCGAGGCGCAGGTCTATCCCGAACGCGGCGCGACGCTGGTGACGGTCTATGCCTCGGATCATCCAGGGCTGTTCTACCGGATCGCAGGCGCCATCCACGTCGCCGGCGGCAACATCATCGACGCGCGCATCCACACGACGCGCGACGGCATGGCGCTCGACAATTTCCTCGTCCAGGACCCGCTCGGCCGCCCGTTCGACGAGGAGGCGCGGCTCAGCCGGATCAAGGAAGCGATCGCGGACGCGCTCACCAATCGCGCCAAGCTCTCCGAGCGTCTCAAGGCCCGGCCTGCGCCGCGGCCGCGCTCGGACGCCTTCGCGATCGAGCCCAACGTCTTCATCGACAACAATGCCTCCAACCGCTTCACGGTGGTGGAAGTCAATGCGCGCGACCGGCCGGCGCTGCTCTATCACCTCGCGCACGCGCTCTTCCAATCGAAGGTCACGATCCATTCTGCGCACGTCGCCACCTATGGCGAGCGCGCGGTGGACACCTTCTACCTGACCGATCTGATCGGTGATAAGATCGAAGGCGCGGCGCGTTTGAAGGCGATCGAACGCCGCCTGCTCGATGCGGCGTCGGGAGAGGTGAATACCGCCCAGGCCGCCTGAAACGGGGGACGGACATGCCGGTGATCGGAATGGGGGGCTTCTTCTTCCGCGCGAAGGATCCGGAAGCGCTCAAGACCTGGTACCGCGACACGCTGGGTGTGGGCGGCGGCTGCGGCACCGACGAGCAGGGCCGGTCGAGCGAATGGTTCTGGTATCCGGAGCCGGGGCCGATCGTCTTCGAGCCTTTCAAGGACTCGAGCGACTATTTCGCCGCCGACAAGAGCTGCATGCTCAACTTCCGCGTCCGCGATCTCGATGGGCTGCTCGAGCAGCTCAACGCGCTCGGGATCGAAATCATCACCAAGCCCGAATGGGATACGCCGGAGACCGGCCGCTTCGCGCGCATCCACGATCCCGAGGGCAACCCGATCGAGCTGTGGGAGCCACCGGCGCAATGACGATCGCGCCTCCTTTGCACGACGGCGGTTGCGAAGGCAGAGGCTAGCGCGTCTTGGGCGGGACGATCTCGACTGCATCCGAGAAGTTCAGCGAGTAGACGAGATTGCGATTCTCGTCCTCGACGTCGATGCGCTGATCCAGCCGGATCCGGCCACTCCGCGCGTCTTCGCTGATGATTGCTCGCGCCTCATGGAGCGCAACGGCCCGGCACGCCTCCGCACCCTCCAGCTGCCGTCCTTCGGAATCGAGAAGAGTGTCCGTCCCGTCGCGCAAGTGGAAGTAATATAGGGACATTGCAGCTCCGCCCGGGGCGGGAGCACAGCGTCGATCAGTCGCGATGCTCGAGCCAACTCGACGATTGCCGGAGGATACGCCCCCTGCCGAACCAAATCTATATCAAAGACGGTTCGCATATCATTTGTGAACGTGGCTGCCGCGAACGTGTGTTATAGAGGGCAGATCGCCACCTGCTAGAATTGGGCAATGGCGACAGAGAGAGGTTTTGTGCTCCCGCCCAAGATCACGGGAGACACTGTGGCCGCGACGTCCCATCCGCTTGAGCCTCTGCTACGCACGCTCCAGAGGCATTCGCGACTTTCGAGCGAGGATCGGCAGGCGATTCTGGACCTGCCGTACACGCTGCGAACGCTCGAAGCCTCGACCTATACCGTGCGCGAAGGCGATCCGCCGCAGCGCTGCTGCGTGCTGCTCTCGGGCTATGCCTATCGTCAGAAGCTCACCGGCGACGGAGCAAGGCAGATCCTTGCGATCCACATGCCGGGCGATCCGCTCGATTTCCAGAACCTGTTCCTGGACGTCTCCGATCACAGCGTGCAGATGCTCACCCGGGGGGAAGTCGCCGACGTCCCCCGCTCCGCCTTCCAGCAGCTCGCGCGCTCGCGCGCAGCAGTGGGGCACGCCATCCTCGTCACCACGTTGATCGAGGCTTCGATCTTCCGCGAATGGGTGCTCAATGTCGGGCGTCGCGACGCGCGCACGCGCCTCGCGCATCTGCTGTGCGAGTTCGCGCTCAGGGTCGAGACTCAGGGATTGGCCGAGGAGAATGGCTATCAGCTGCCGATGACGCAGGAGCAGCTTGCCGATGCGGTGGGGCTCACTTCGGTCCATGTGAACCGGACCCTGAAAGCACTGGAGGCCGAGGGACTGATCCTGCGCAGCAAGCGCACCATCAACATTCCGAACTGGGAGCGGATGCGCCTGGTCGGCGACTTCAGCGAGCGCTATCTGCACCTGGAGCCGCAGCACGCCGGAGAGCGGGTGTAGGTCGGAAGCGGGCGAGCGACCGCCGCGCGGGCGCTAGCGCTTCTGCCAGACCCGCACGTAGTCGACTTCCATCCGCGAGGGGAAAGCCGCGTCGTCGATTCCCATCTGTCCGCCCCAGCCACCAACGGCGACGTTGAGGATCAGATATTCGGGCGTTCCGAAGGGCCAGTTCGCCGGATCACCCTTCTTGTCGTTGTCGAAGCGCATGTGGGCACGGCCGTCGACGCCGATCAGGATGCGGTCCTCGTTCCAGTCGAGCTGATAGTTGTGGAACGCGGTGCAGGCGTCGGGGACCGCCGTGTAGCTGCCCTTCTGCGTGTTGATCGTGTGGTTGTACGCCTTGGTGTGGACGGTGCCGTAGACGCGGCCCTGGTTCCAGCCGACATGCTCCATGATGTCGATCTCGCCCATCGCGGGCCAGCCGGCCTTGCCGTCGGAGGCGAGCATCCAGATCGCCGGCCAGATGCCGCGCCCGCAGGCGAGCCTGGCGCGGACTTCGATGAAGCCGTATTTCCAGTCGGCGAGGCCCTGGGTGACGACCTTGCCCGAGGCATAGTCCTGGCCACCGAAATCGGGCTTGTCGGCCAGCCGTTCCTTGCGCGCCTCGATGATCAGCTTTCCGTCCTCGACGCGGACGTTCTCGCGCCGGTCGGCGGCGTAATATTGGAGCTCGTTGTTGTACCAGCCTTCCTTGTTGCGGCTGGTATCGTAGCGCCACTTGCCCGGATCGGCCGCTCCGGCACGGTCGAACTCGTCCGACCAGACGAGCTTCGAGTCTGCAGGACGGGCGAGCGGCTCGTCGGTGCCTGCAGTGATCGGCGGATTGTGGACGGTCTGCGCCGCAGCGACGGCGGGCAGAAGGGCGGCGAGGGCCGCCAGCGTGGACAGCCCTCGCGCGATCCTCATTTGGGCGCCAGCACCATCAGCATCTGGCGGCCTTCCATGCGCGGATAGGACTCGACCTTGGCATCCTCGGCGCAATCCTCCTGGACGCGCTTGAGCAGGTTCATGCCGAGCTGGCCGTGCGAAAGCTCGCGGCCGCGGAAGCGCAGCGTGATCTTGACCTTGTCGCCTTCGCCGATGAACTTGTGGACCGCCTTCATCTTCGTATCATAGTCATGATCGTCGATGTTCGGACGCATCTTGATCTCCTTGATCTCCTGCGTCTTCTGCGACTTGCGCGCGGCGTTCGCCTTTTTCTGGGCTTCGTACTTGTACTTGCCGACGTCGAGGAACTTGGCGACGGGCGGATCGGCGTTGGGCGACACTTCGACCAGGTCGAGTCCGACCTCGCGCGCCTGCTCCATCGCCTCGCGCGTGTACATCACGCCGAGATTCTCGCCGTCCTGGTCAATCACCCGGACCTTGGGCGACTGGATGAATTCGTTGAACCGCGGACCGTTCATCGGCGGTGGCGCCAGCGGGCGCCGGGACATGGGAGGACGTATAGGGATTGCTCCTGCTGTTTCGTTTCTTCGCTTCGTGCGCGGTTAAATAACGCAGGAAAGCGCGTTCCGGTAGCCCGCCGCGCGCTGTCCCGCCGAAAATCCCGCGCACTGTGGCGCGAGCGTAACGCGGATATCGGATGCGAGGCCTCGCCGCGCAAGGCTTAACTGCGGCTTAGGAGGCGCTGCGGCATGATGCGGGAATGGCGACCGTCATCACGACCGCAGGAAAACAGCGCCCGGAAGCGGTGCGTCTGCCGGGCGCGCTGCCCGCCTGGGCGCTGCCGCTGGCGCTGCTGCTGGTCCTGATCATGATCAATCCGCGACTCTATGTCGGCGGCGGCGGCGACGATTGGCACTATCTTCAGGCCGCGCGCTGCGCCGCCGGCCACGGTCTCTGCCTGCCCGGCGATCACTGGAGCGCCCGCTTTCCGCTCGTGTTACCAGCAGGCGCGGCGCTTGCGGTGCTCGGCGAAGGCGAGTGGACGCTCGCGCTGGTGCCGCTGCTCTACGCCGCGGCCGGGATCCTGCTGTTCGTCGCCAATGTCGAGCGCCGCTACGGCAGGCCTGCTGCGATGCTCGCGGGCGCCGCGCTGGCGCTGACGCCGTTGTTTCCGCTGTCCGCGCTGCGGCTGGGCGTCGACTTTCCCGAATTCGCCTGGATGATGGCGGGGCTGCTCGCGATCCAGAAGGCGCTCGAGCGCAACGACGCGCGCTGGGCTGCGCTGGCCGGGGCGGCGCTGGCGCTGGCTATGATGTCGCGCGCGGGCACGGCGGCGCTGCTGGCGGTGCTCGCGCTCGGATGGCTGCTGCTCGACCGACGGCGCAAGCTGCTCGCACTGCCCTTTGCTGCCGGCTTCACTGCGCTGCTCGGCGGCGAGGTGCTCGCCTATGCCGCGGCGACCGGCGATCCGTTCTTCGGGTGGAAGCTGTCGCTCAACCACGGGCGCATCCCGACGACGGAGCTGCCCGACAGCGTGGACCTGAGCCGCAGCCCGATCCTCAACCTCGATTTCATCAGCAACTGGCGGCGGAGCATGGGAATCCATGTGCACTGGATCGTCGATCCGATGCTCAACCTGCTCGCCAACCCGCTCGGCGGGCTGACGCTGTGCGGCGCCCT
>DATLJJ010000171.1:0-5074 GCA_035538975.1 Sphingomonas sp.
CGTCACACAACGCGGCCGGACGGCGACGGTGCAGTTCTTCATTGAGGCGAACGGCAGGCCAGCGGCCGCTCGAAGCGCCCCCTCCATCAATAAAAAGCCCGGCCAAGCGGCCGGGCTTTTGATCTGTTGCGGTCGAGGCAGCGAGGGGCTTACGCCGCCTCGTCGGCGACGGTGGTGTCGTCGCCATCGGTATCATCGGCATCGCCCTCGGCATCCGTGTCACCCTCGCCGTCGGCGGCTTCCGCCTTGGCGTTGGCGCGACGCGGGCTCTTGGCGAGCTGGGCCTCGATCTCCTTGACCGCTTCGGTCTCGGTCGAGTGCTGCACCACCGCGATCTCGCGGGACAGACGGTCGAGCGCTGCCTCATAGAGCTGGCGTTCGCTGTAGGACTGCTCCGGCTGCGATTCCGAGCGGTAGAGATCGCGCACGACTTCCGCGATCGCGACGATGTCGCCCGAATTGATCTTCGCTTCGTACTCCTGGGCACGGCGCGACCACATGGTCCGCTTGACGCGGGCGCGGCCCTTGAGCGTCTCCAGCGCCTTCTTGACCAGCGCCGGATCGGACAGCTTGCGCATGCCGACATTGGCGACCTTGGCGGTCGGAACGCGCAGCGTCATCTTGTCCTTGATGAAGTTGATGACGAACAGCTCAAGCTTGGCCCCGGCGATCTCCTGCTCCTCGATGGCGAGGATCTGGCCGACGCCGTGAGCGGGATAGACGACGAATTCGTTGGCCTTGAAGCCCTGACGCTGGGTCACGACCTTCTTTTCCTCGACCTTCGGCGCGGCAGCGGGCTTGGTGACGGCGGGCGCCTTGGCAGGCGCAGCAGCAACAGGGGCCTTCGTCGCGGGCTTGGCAGCGGGAGCCTTGGCAGTCACGGGCTTGGCGGCAGCAGACTTCGCAGCGGCAGGCTTGGCGGCAGCAGGCTTGGCAGCGGTCGCTTTCGCGGCCGGTTTGGCAGTCTTGTTAGGCATTGCGCTTCTTTTGTTCTTCGAGGACTTTGCAGCCGGCGCCTTCGTCGCGGTCCGACCCTTGGATGCGCTACGGCTGGCCGCGGCGACTTTTTTGGCCTCCTTATGGGAAGCCCTCGCTGAAGTACTCTTTTTACGCGTTTTCTGTGACACAGCCTGCGCGCGGAAACTGCCACGCCCCTGTTCGACATTTGGTTTTCACGGGAACCCAGAGGGGCCAACGGGCTGACGGGGTTCGGCTTAATGTGCCCAATATAGCACATTTCCCGCAAAAATCAATGATTTAGGGGTCTTCAGGGCTGGTTTTCGGCGGAAGTGCCGCTATTAGGGTTAAGTTTGGGCCCGAATTAGTCGCCGGAGCCCGGGTTCGGAGAAAAATATTTCTCGAACTTGCCCTCCATGCCGTCGAACTCCTTGGCGTCGGCAGGGCATTCCGGCTCGCACACGCCGCAATCGATGCACTCGTCGGGGTGGATGACGAGCATGTTGTCGCCCTCGTAGAAGCAATCGACCGGGCAGACCTCGACGCAGTCGGTGTACTTGCACTTGATGCAGTTTTCAGTGACGACGTAAGTCATCCAACGCTCCGAAAAGCTCTTTCAAAAGTCGCGGCTTGCGTAGCGCGGATGGCCCGGCGCCGCAAGATCGGGAAGGCCCGATCATGACGGCTTTGTGCGCTTGATCGACCAAGAAATGAATAAGAAGCGCAATTAATTGCGCGTCCCGAGCTCCTCATAGAGGACCCGCGCCGAGGCCGCATCGCCGCGGCGTTCGTTGAAGGCGATGACCTTCAGGACGCGGACGGTGCGATCGAGCGCGATGGTGAGGACGTCGCCGGCCTTGATCGCATGCCCGGGCGATGTCTCGCGCGCGCCGTTGACGCGGACGTGGCCGGTGACGACGAGCTCAGCGGCCGAGCTGCGCGCCTTCACCACACGGGCGTGCCACAGCCATTTGTCGATGCGCTGCCGCTCGGTCGTGGGCTACTCCTTCCGCCCCGAGAGCTGCTCCTTCAACGCGGCGAGCTTGGCGAAGGGCGAGTTCGGATCAGCCGGACGATCGCGCTCGCGCGGGTTCGCGCTCGAGGCGTAGGGACGCAGCGACGGACCGCCCTGGCGATCACGCCCCTTGTCGCGGTCGCGGCCCCGATGCTCGCGACCCTTGTCGCGATCGCCGCCGAATTTGCCCTTGTTGTCGCGGTTGCGATCGCGATCCTTGTTGTCGCGATCCTTGCCCTGGAAGCTGCGATTGCGGTCGTCGCGGCGATCGCCGCCCTCGCCACCTTCGCGGCCCTTGCGGAAGTCCTTGCGATGTCCGCCATGGCGATGGCCCGGCTTCGCGCCTTCGGCCGCTTCACCGGGCGCGGCGCTCGCCGCACCGGGTGCAGCTCCAGTCTCAGCACCCGGCTGTGTGCGCGGCTGGTTGTGGTGACGCTGATGGCGATGGCGCTCGTGGCGCGGCTTGCGATCCTCGTGACGGCCGGCGGGACGCCAGACTTCGACGAGTTCGGGCTCTGCGGGCGCGGCCGGAGCCTCGGGCGCCGCAGCGTCGGGCGATGCGGCAGCTTCAACCGCGGCAGTCTCGGCAGCAGCGGCTTCGAGCCCGGCAGCCTCGGTGGACGCAGGAGCCTCTTCGGCCGGCGGCGCTATGCCGGGGGCATCTTCGGGCGTGACGGGAGCCTCGGGAGTCGCTTCGAGCGCCGGCTCCTCTTGAGCGGGCTCGTCGCGCGGCTCCATTCCGGGCGCGTCTTCGACCGTGACAGCTTCGACAGCGGCTTCGGTCGCGGGAGTCATTTCCGCCGGCAGGCCGGCAACGGCCTCTGCCGCAGTCTCGGTCGAGGTCTCCGCGCTGCCTTCGACCGGCGGCGTCTCGGCCGCGACCGTCTCTGTAGCGACCGCTTCTGTAGCGACCGTCTCGGCCACGACAGGCTTCGGCGGCAGCGGCGGACGCTTCTCCATGCGATAGCCGAGCGCGCGCAGCACCGAGGCGAAGTCCTCGCCGGCCGAGCCGGTGAGCGAGGTCATCGCCTGTGTGACGACGAAGCTGCGGCCGTCGAACGCGCCGGCCGGCTTTTCGCCGGGCGAATTCTCGCGCCAGGCCAGCGCCGGGCGGATCAGATCGGCCAGCCGCTCCAGGATGTCGACGCGAACGGCGCGTTCGCCGGCCTGCTTGTAGCCGAGCACGCGATAGGCGTCGCGCGGCAGAGCCTTGTCGACCGGAAACGAGGTGCGGCCCGACGATGCCAGATGCTGCGCGCCCGAGAGCGCGGAGAGATCGACATTGTCCTGCTTCAGCGCCCACAACAGCGCTGCGAGCGCACGCGCGGCGGGCTTGAGCAGGCCCGGGAAATAGATGTGATAGGCGCCGAAGCGGACGCCGTATTTGCGCAGAACGGCGCGCGAGGGCTGGTCGAGATCCTTCAGCTCGTTCGCGATCTTGGGCCGCTCCAGCACGCCGAGCGCCTCGACCAGCTGATAGGCGATGCCGCGGGCGATGCCGGTGACGTCCTCGGCCTTCGACAGCTCGAACATCGGCCCGAGCAGCTTCTCGATATGCGTCTTGAGCCAGAGCTCGAGCCGCGCCTGCACCTTGTCGCGAGGGGGGCCGGTCAGGCGCTCGTCGGAGATGATGCGGATGCGCGGATGCAGCGCCTCGTCTGCGGCAGACAGTCGCGCCACGGCATCGCCGGTCCAGCGGATGATGCCTTCGGAGGTCAGCACGAACTGCTCGTCCGGGGCATTGCCCAGCTTTTCGGCGCGGGCGTTGATCTCGCCGGCGAGCACGGCTTGCGCTGCAGCCTGCAAGGCTTTCGCATCGGAGCCGGCTTCCGCCGCATCCGGTGCAAAGGTGAAGCCGTCGAGGCGGCCGATGACATGGCCTTCGACGATGACTTCGCCGGTCTTGCCGATTTCAGTATTCAAGCTCGTGTTCTCCCGCAGGCGGCGCATCAATACACTGGTCCGGCGATCAACGAAACGCTCAGTCAAGCGTTCATGGAGCGCATCCGATAATTTATTTTCGACTTCCCGCGTGATCCCCTGCCAGCGCTCGGGGTCTCTCAGCCAGTCCGGGCGGTTGGCCACGAAGGTCCAGGTGCGGATCTGCGCGATCCGGGCCGACAGCGTGTCGATATCGCCGTCGATGCGGTCGGCCTGGGTGACCTGGGCCTCGAACCAGGAATCGGGGATGCATCCCTTCTGCATCAGGAAGCCGTACAGCGTCGTCACCAGCTCGGCATGGGCGGCCGGCGACAGCTTGCGATAGTCCGGGACCTGGCAGGCTTCCCACAGCCGCTCCACCGCAACCTTGCCATGCGCGATATCGCGCACCTCGCCGTCGCGGGCGGCGTGATCGAGCACGCGCATGTCCTCGGCGATCGGCGCGCGCGTCAGCGCCTCGTGGCCTGGAGCGAGGTTGAGCGAGACCTGGAGCGCGCCGAGCGAGGAGAAATCCAGCCTGGCGTTGCGCCATTGCAGCACCTTCACGGGATCGAAGGTGTGGTTCTGCAGCGCGTTGACGAGCTCGGGCTCGAACGGCGCGCAGCGGCCCGTGGTGCCGAACGTGCCGTTGCGGGTGGCGCGGCCGGCGCGGCCGGCGATCTGCGCGAATTCGGACGGCGTGAGCCGGCGGAACTGGTAGCCGTCGAACTTGCGGTCGGAGGCGAAGGCGACGTGGTCGACGTCGAGATTGAGGCCCATGCCGACGGCGTCGGTGGCGACGAGATAATCGACGTCGCCGTTCTGGAACATCGCGACCTGCGCATTGCGCGTGCGCGGGCTGAGCGAGCCCAGCACCACGGCGGCGCCGCCGTGCTGGCGCCGGATTAGCTCGGCGATGGCGTAGACTTCATCGGCCGAGAACGCGACGATGGCGGTGCGGCGCGGCTGGCGCGTGATCTTGCGGTCGCCGGCGAATTCGAGCTGCGACAGCCGGGGCCGCGTGATCATGGAGACGCCCGGCAGCAGCCGCTCGATGATCGGCCGCATCGTGGCGGCCCCAAGCAGCAGCGTCTCGTCGCGGCCGCGGCGGTTGAGGATGCGATCGGTGAAGACGTGGCCGCGTTCGAGATCGGCGGCGATCTGCACCTCGTCGACGGCGAG
>DATLJJ010000172.1:0-5597 GCA_035538975.1 Sphingomonas sp.
CTGCTGAGCGAGAGTGCCAGGGCTTCGGCCAACAAGCTCAAGTTCTTCCGCCTGGCCTTCGGCGCCGCGGGCGGCTTCGGCGAGACGGTCGACACGCGCGAGGCGCAGGCGGCGATCGAGGGGCTGTTCGGCGACAATCACCGCGTGAAGATCGGCTGGATGGTCGAGGACCCGGTGCTGCCCAAGCAGGCGATCAAGGTGTTGCTCAACCTGGCGCTGATCGGCGGCGACGCGCTGGTGCGCGGCGGCCAGCTCGATATCGGCGCGGAGATCGTCGAGGGGCATATCGAGATCGTAGTCCGCGCCGACGGACCGCGCATCGTGCTCGATCCCGAGTTGCGGAGTGCGCTGGCGGGCGGTCGCGACGAGCTGCCGATCACGCCACGCGCGGCGGCGGCCTATCTGGTTCACGCGCTGGTGACGCAGGGCGGGGGTGCGCTGCAGGTCTCCCCGCCGGATTCGGACGTGCTGCTGTTCGGGGCCTCGTTCCGGGTGAACTGAGCCGAAATTCGCCGCTATCCCCTTGGAACGCGGGGCAAGGCGCGCCATTACGTTCGTAGAACGGAATCGAGGGAGAAAAGGCCCATGACCGGGTTGCGGTTTTGGATGGCTTCGGCCGGGTGCGCTCTGGCGCTGGCGGCGGGGGGCTGCGCGACGCCCGAGCAGGATGCACGCTACATGGCGGGACATTTCCGCGCGCAGGCGGATCTGCGCACCGCCGACGGGCGCGACGTGGGCAAGGCCGTGGCCGAGGAGATCGACGGCAAGATCCGCGTGATCGTGGATGCGACGGGTCTGCCCAAGGGTATCCACGGCACGCACGTCCACACCGTCGGCAAGTGCGATGCGCCGGACTTCACGAGCGCGGGGCCGCACTGGAACCCGACCCAGCACCAGCACGGCAAGGAGAACCCGGCAGGCCCGCACGCGGGCGACATGCCCAACCTCGACGTGGGCGAGGACGGCGCCGACCGGACGATCTTCATGCTTTCGGCGGGGACCTTCGCGGAGCTGATGGACCAGGACGGCGCGTCGCTGGTGATCCACGCCACGGCGGACGACTACAAGACCGACCCCTCGGGCAATTCGGGCGCGCGGATCGCTTGCGGGGTGTTCCAGTCGATGTGAAGGTTCGCAACCCTCTGCCGCTTGCGGGAGAGGGTT
Source organism: Sphingomonas sp. (assembly GCA_035538975.1). Taxonomy (GTDB): domain Bacteria; phylum Pseudomonadota; class Alphaproteobacteria; order Sphingomonadales; family Sphingomonadaceae; genus Sphingomonas. The sequence continues at coordinate 1,165 of DATLJJ010000172.1, forward strand.
TCATCCCCGCAGCGGATAGCGCTCGACCGCTTCGTAGCTTGCCGCCTCGTGGCCGAGGTGGCTTTCGAACAGGATGAAGTGGTCGAGCGTGAAAGGCGGGCTCGACAGCCCGGATTGCGCCTCGAGGAAACGGTCGGCGGGGCCGGCGCGCGAATTCATCCGGGCGAGCGTGATGTGCGGCAGATAGGCCCGACGCTCAGGCGGGAGGCCGCAGCGGACCATGGCCTGATCGATCTTCTTGTGAAGCTCGACGAGGCGCTCGTGCGGGCGCACGCCGGCCCATAGCGCGGTGGGACGGCCGCGGCTGCCGAACTCGCCCACGCCGTCGAGCGCGACGTCGACGGACGGGAAGTGGACGCCAGAGAGCGCAAGCGCGACGTCCTCGGCCAGCGGCCGCTCGACCTCGCCGACGAAGCGCAGCGTGATGTGGAGCTGCGCGTCGCTCTGCCAGCGCGCCCCGGGCACGCCACCCATCAGCGCGAGAAGCCGCTCCCGGATCGAGGCCGGCGGACGAAGGCCCACGAACAGGCGATGCATGGCGCATCCCTTAACCAATAGAGCGTCCTCATGCGATCCGGTTTTGCTTGAAAAGATCCGCCCCAAAGCTGATATTCCAAGCATCCGGCAAATGGCCGGGCAAAGGAGCTTGCAATGGCGAATTGGGAACCCCGGACTGGCACGGCGCCCTATGCGACGACGGCCACGCGCGCGGAAGCGTATGACGCGGGGCTCAGGTCCTACATGATGTCGGTCTACAACTACATGCTCTCGGGCGTGCTGCTGACCGGCATCGTCGCACTGGTCTTTGCCAAGACCAGCCTGATCAACCTGCTCTTCACCATCCAGGAAACCTCGCGCGGGATCGCCTATGGGCCGTCGCTGCTCGGCTGGGTCGTGATGCTCGCGCCGCTCGCGATCGTCTTCGCGATGAGCTTCGGCCAGAACCGCATGTCGGAGAGCACGCTCAAGACGCTGTTCTTCGCCTATGCCGGCCTGCTCGGTGCGTCGCTCTCGACGATCTTCCTGGCCTATACCGACACGTCGATCGCGCAGGTCTTCTTCGGCACCGCTGCCGGCTTCGGCGCGCTCAGCCTGTGGGGCTACACGACCAAGAAGGACCTGTCGGGCTTCGGCTCGTTCCTGATCATGGGTCTGGTGGGTCTGATCGTGGCGATGGTCGTCAACCTGTTCGTCCAGTCGGGCACGTTCAGCCTGGTGATCAGCGCGATCGGCGTGCTGATCTTCGCGGGTCTGACCGCCTATCACACGCAGGCCATCAAGAGCCTCTACGCCCATGTCGCGGGCACCGAGGCGCAGGGCAAGGTCGCGATCATGGGCGCGCTGCAGCTCTACCTCGCGTTCATCAACATGTTCCTGTTCCTGCTCCGCCTGTTCGGCAGCTCGCGCAACTGACGCGCGGCAGGGAACACGGAAAGTCAAAGACAGGCCCGTCGGGGAGACCCGGCGGGCCTTCTTCATGGCGCCGCGGCGGGAACGGGGCCCCGGCGACGATCGTTACATAGGGGCAACGCTCAAGGAGAGCCCCGATGGTAAATACGACCGAGACGCCGCTGGACAGGATGTCGGTCGCCCCGCCCACGCCCGACGAGCAGGAGCGCCCTGCGCCCGTCGGATCCGCCGATGCCGGCACCGACACCTCGATCGCCGAGCGGCTGGAACGCAACCCGGAGAGCAAGGACGCCCGGCTCGACCGTGCCCTCGACGAGTCGATGGACGCCTCCGATCCTCCCGCCACCACCCAGCCGATCCACAACCATGCGTTGCCCGAAAGCTCGGGCTATGACCCGGCGGCGGAGCGCAAGCTCGCCGCGGGCAACAAGGGGTTCGTCGGACGCGTGCTGTCAAAGCTGGGTCTAGACTAAGCGGCCCGCCCGATGGCTGCGTCCCCCGCGTCGGGCTGGCGCGCCAACATCGTCCTCTTCGCCGCGCTCGCGGCCAATCTCGGGATCGCCGTCGCCAAATTCCTGGCGGCGGCGATCACCGGCTCCTCGTCGATGCTCACCGAGGGCGTTCACAGCCTGGTCGACAGCTGCAACCAGCTGCTGCTCCTCTACGGCCAGCGCCAGGCCAAACGCCCGCCCGATCCGGAACACCCCTTCGGCTACGGCCGCGAGCTCTATTTCTGGGCTTTCGTCGTCGCGATCCTGATCTTCGGTCTGGGTGCCGGCTTCTCGGTCTACGAGGGCTATCTGCACATCCTCGAGCCGGAGCCGCTGCGCGACCCGCTGGTCAATTACATCGTGCTGGGAGTGGCCTTTGCGCTCGAAGGCACATCGTGGATCGTCGCGCTGCGCGAATTCGACCGTGGGCGCGGCACCAGCGGCTGGTGGGCGGCGGTGCGCGAGTCCAAGGATCCGGCGGGCTTCACCGTGCTGTTCGAGGATTCGGCGGCCCTCGCGGGACTCATCATCGCGGCGGTGGGCATCAGCGTCAGCCACGCGTTGAACGACCCGCGGATCGACGGCGTCGCCTCGATCCTGATCGGCTGCATCCTCGGCGCCGTGGCGGTGCTGCTCGCGCGCGAGGCCAAGGGGCTGCTGATCGGCGAGCGCGCCAACCCCGAAGTGATTGCCTGCGTCCGCGAGCTGCTGTCGCAGCGGTCCGAGATCGTTCGGGTCAACCATGTCCGCACGATCCATACGGCGCCCGACCGCATCTTCGTCGCGATCAGCGCCGACTTCGACGACGCCCTGCCCATGGGCGCAGGGGAGACGCTGATCGAGACGATCGAGCACGAGCTGAAGGCGCGCATGCCTGCGCTGTCCTCGATCTACATCCGCCCGGAGAAGGCCGAGGACGCGCAGCCGGTGGCGGCGGTGGGGTAGTGGCGGGACGACATTGGTCCGGGAGGAAGTGAGATCCAAAATCCTTCCCCGCCAAGGGGGAGGATTGGGCCGAGCGCAAGATCGCTACCGCCGTCCGCGGATCGCGAGCACCGTCGCGCCGGCGCAGAGGCTGATGCCGGCGAGCGTGAGCATCAGCACGCCGAAATCATGCGGCGTGGCGAGCGACCAGGTGAGGCTGAGCCCGATCAGCGCGGGGAGGGTGTTGGTGAGGTTGACCAACCCCAGGTCGCGGCCGCGGTGGCGCGGGCTGGGCAAAAGCTGCATCGCGAAGGTGGCATGGAGCACCAGGAACACCTGCGACCCGATCGCCCAGGCGCCGAAACCGAGCGCTCCCGCGGGCCAGTCGCGTGCAAAGGCCATGACGACCAGTCCGGCCGCCGCGATCCCCGCCGCGCCGAAAAGGAAGGGTTTCCGGCGCCCGACGCGATCGGATAGCCGCCCGGCGAGCACGGCTATCGGCAGCGGCACGATGAAGGCGAGGGTGAGGATGTGACTCACGCGCGCGGCGAGCTCGAGCGGCGGCGCGCCGGGCACGACGCTCTCGAAATAATAGAGGAGGTAGAGCGACAGGACGCTGCCGGCGATCTGGAGCAGCAACCGCGCGGTCCATGCGATCAGCAGATCGCGGCGCAGCAGTTGCGCTTCGGCGGGCGTCTCGGGCGCCGGGGGCAGCGGACGGGCGCGCAGCAGCACCAGCGGCAGGGTGCACGCGGCCATCGCGGCTGCGACGACCGCGAGCCGGCTCGCCTCGTCGGGCAGGCCCGCGCTCACCACGCCCGCGGCGACGGCGGAGGCGAGCGGGCTCGCGACCGAAAGCAGGCCCCCGGCGATGCCCTTTTGCGAGTCCGGGATCTCGTCGGCCATGATCGCGAGCAGCGGCGCGAGCAGCAGGTTCACTGCACATTGGAAGAGTGCGATGGCGACTACGATTCCCGCGGGCGAAGTCACGGTGGCCACCAGCACATAAGAGGCCGCGGTCGCGACGATGCCCGACGCCATCCAGCCACGCCGTCCACGGCCGCGCGCCACCGAGCGGTCGCTCAGCCAGCCGAACAGGATGTTGGAGAGGCTCGCGCAGGTCGCCCCGGCAATGGCAGTCGCGGAGAAGAGCGCGATGCGCCCGTCACCGGCCATCGCCTCGATCTTCATCGGCAGCAGCAGCGAAAGCAGCGGCAGGAAACCGATCGTCCCGCCGGCATAGGCGAGCGCGACCGCGATCAGGAAGGCGAGCGAACGGCGCTCGCCCGGCTCGCGGCTCGGGTGCGGTGCGGCCGCAGACGAAGGGGCAGGGGCGTGCATGCGGCTATCCGGACCAAGCTTGCCCGGTTGGGCGGCCGCGGGCAACCGGCAGATACTCTATCGTCATCCCCGCGAACGCCCGGGCGCGGAGCCACCGAGAGCGTCGTTCTGGATTCCCCGGCGACGCCTTCGTGGGGCGACGGAAGTGCGGGCTTTTTTGTTCGCGCAGAGGCGCAAAGAGAGCAGCCACCGCGGCAGCTGTCAGAATCCTCCAGGACGCAGTGACTGCCGCTTGCATCGCTCGAACCACTCAGCCCGGGGCAACCC
>DATLJJ010000173.1:0-11950 GCA_035538975.1 Sphingomonas sp.
ACCATCTTCCACTCTTCCTTGGTCGAGCCGTCCTCGAGGAAGCTGTCGATGTGCGGGATCACGTTGAACGCGATCTGCTTGGTGAACTTCACCGGATCGGCCTGATCGCCGACGAAGATGTTGCGGCTCTGCTCGAAGAGCTCGTCCATGCCGGCCTTGCCCGCGCCGGAGACCGACTGATAGGTCGCAACCACCACCCGCTTGATCTTCGCCGCGTCATGCAGCGGCTTGAGCGCCACCACCATCTGCGCGGTCGAGCAATTGGGGTTCGCGATGATGTTCTTGACGGTGTAGCCGTCGATCGCCTCGGGGTTCACTTCGGGGACGATCAGCGGAACGTCGGGGTCCATGCGGTAGAGCGACGAATTGTCGATCACCGTGCAACCCGCCGCGGCGAAGCGCGGCGCGTGGATCTTGGTCCCTTCCGAACCGATCGCGAACAGCGCGATGTCCCAGCCGGTGGGATCGAAATGCTCGATGTTCTGGACCTTGAGCTTTTTGCCGGTCTCACCGAAGTCGATCTCGTCGCCCTGGCTGCGCGCGGAGGCGAGCACGGCGATCTCGTCGATCGGAAACTCGCGCTCGGCGAGGATGTTCAGCATTTCACGCCCGACATTGCCGGTGGCGCCTGCGACCACGACACGGTAGCCCATTTTCGTCCTTCCATCAGGGATCGTCGCACCTGTGGCGACGACCGGTTCATTTGGTGGTGGATGTTGCGGAATGCCAGCGCATTCCTGCTGCTTCGAAGCAAAGCGTTGCTTTGCGCGCGCCCTGGTTCAGGCGCGGGTGATAATTCGCGTAGTGATGCGCGGTTTTCGAAGCATAGGCGGCCGTTAACAGAACAAAAGCTGCGTGGCGAGCCCGTTTCGCGAAAAATTGCGAAAGCGGGCCCGCCCTGCCCCGCCTTAGCGTTTCGCCGCCTCGGCACCCGCGCGGCGATCAAGGAAGTCGAGGATCGTTCCCCACAAATGCTCGCTCACCCCGGCTCCGCCGACCTTGTGGGTGTGCCCCGGGTACAGCATCATCTCGAACGGCACCTTCTGCTGCTGGAGCGTCGCGGCCATGGCCGTGGTGTTCTCGAGCACCACATTGTCGTCCGCCATTCCGTGCAGGATCAGCAGCGGATCGGCGATCTTCGCGGCATCGGCGATCGTGTCCGAAGCCTTGTAAGCGTCCGGCACCTTGTTGGGATCACCCATGTAGCGCTCGGTATAATGGGTGTCATAGAGTTCCCACTTGGTCACCGGCGCACCCGAAACGCCCGCCGCAAAAACGCCCGGTGCCGCCTCCAGCATCTTGAGCGTCATATAGCCGCCGTAGGACCAGCCATACGTCACGACGCGCTTCGGATCGACGAAATCGAGCGTCTTGAGATAGTTTGCTCCGGCGACCTGATCGCGGACCTCGATCGATCCCATCGCGTGCCAGATCGCGTCCTCGAACGCCTTGCCGCGATTGGCCGAGCCACGATTGTCGATCTGGAACCAGATGTAGCCGCGGTCGACCAGATATTGCTGGAGCGCCCCGCCCCAGGCACGGCTCACCGTCTGGCTGTGCGGCCCGCCATAGTGCTGGAAGAACACCGGGTAGCGCTTGCCCGGTTCGAGCTTCGGCGTGATCATCTCCCAGTGCAGCTCGGCGCCGTCCTCGGTCTTGAGCGTGCCGAAGCTGCGCTCGCGGTGGCTGGCGAGATACGGATGATAGGGGTGATCGGCCGCGCTGACGGCATTCTCGTTCACCCAGGCGATCCGCTTGCCGTTCGCGTCGGCAAGATAGACCTGCGCGGGCTGGTCGACGTTCGAACGCGTGACGATGATCCGGCGGGCGGCATCGTCCATCGTCGCCATATTCCACCAGCCAGCCTCTGTGAGGCGCTTCACCGCGCCGGGCTTCGCAATGCTGGCCGAATAGAGGTGCCGTTCGAGCACGCCGTCCTTGTTGCCGAGGAAGAAGACGCGCCCCGCGGCCTCGTCCACGCCCACCACGTCGGGCGTGACTTCCCAGTCACCCTTGGTGAGCTGCGTCCACTTGCCCGCCTTGAAGCGATAGAGATGGCCGTGGCCGTCGCGCTCGGACCACCAGATCAGGCTGCCGTCGGCTAGCGGGGTGAGCGCGTTGGAGAGGTTGACCCAGCTCTTCGGGCCCGACTTCTCGCTGAACAACACCACCGATTTGCCCGTGGCCGGATCGACCTTGAGCACGTCGAGCACGGTCTGGTCGCGGTTCTGACGCTGGACATAGAGCGCCTTGCCGTCCTGCGCCCAGTCGACGCGGGCGAGATAGATGTCGGTCTGGCTGCCCAGATCCACCTTGACCCGGTTCGCTCCGTTCGGATCCATCAGATAGAGTTCGACCAGCGCGTTGGCGGTCCCCGCCTTGGGGTAGCGCTGCTGGTAGATGTTGGTGCCCTCGGCACCGATCGCCGCGCGGGTCACGACACCCACCGGCGCCTCGTCGAAGCGTTCGACCGCGATGCGGCGATCGTCGGGAGACCACCAATAGCCGGTGGAGCGGTCCATTTCCTCCTGCGCGACGAACTCGGCCTCGCCCCAGTGCACCGTGCCGGCGCCATCCTGCGTGACCCGCGCGCCGCTGCCCGAGCCCAGTTCCATCACCACCAGATTCTGGTCGAGCACATAGCTGGCAAAGCGCCCGCCCGGGCTCACCACGGCATTGAGCTTGGCGCCCGCTCCGGCAGGAAGCTTGCGCACGCCGCCGTCGAGTGTCGCGAGGTAGAGATCGCCTTCGAGCGGGACGAGGATCGATCGGCTGTCGGGCGACCAGTCATAGGCGACAATGCCCTTGGTCCCGCCGATGCGCGCCCGCTCGCGCTGCATCTTCTCGGCCTCGGAAAGCTCGGCACCACTGCCGGCCTTCTTCGAATCGACCAGCATCCGCCACTCGCCCGTCGCGGTGTCCATCGCCCAAAGGTCGAAGCGCTCCTTCTCCTCGGGGCGGTTGCGCAACAGAGTGAGCCACTTGCCATCGGGCGAAAGCGTCATCTTGCGCGGCTGCAATCCGTTGAGGTCCGGGCTGGCAAAGACCCGCTCCAGCGTCAGATCCTGCGTCTGGGCCACCGCATCAACGGCCATGGGCGGCGAAACTGACGAAATTAAAGCAAGTCCCAGCAACCATTTGCGCATTCCCATATCTCCTTGGCGGCGCGTTATCGCGGTGCGGGGGCCGCTGGTAAAGGGCCAGCTTGTTCCGGGCGGATCGGGTGCCTATGCAAGGCAGATGCAGGCGAGCGGCGATTACGAAACCGACGGCTACACGGTGATCCGCGGTCTCCTCGCGCCCGAGGTGTGCAACGCCTTTCTCAACCAGTTTCAAGAGGCGGTTCAGCAGAGCGGCACGCCGCTTTCGAAGCTGACGCGGACAAATCACCTGCTTCGGCGCGAGGCCGTCGAGATGTACGGCTACCACTTCCCGCCGATGCTGACCTTGCTCTGGGGGCTCACGCCCACGATCGCCGGGCTTACCGGACGCGATCTGCTGCCGAGCTACAGCTATTTCCGCATCTATCGCGAAGGCGACATCTGCTTCGTCCACAGCGACCGGCTGTCGTGCGAACACAGCGTTTCGCTGACGCTCGATTATAGCGACGGTGTCCCTTGGCCACTGGAGGTGGCACGCGAACACTCCGAGCCCGACGCGACGACGCAGGACGACTTCGGCACGGCGCCCTTCGCTTCAATCGCAATGAACCCCGGCGATGCAGTGCTCTATCAGGGTGTTCACCGCCGCCACGGCCGCATCACGCCCAACCCCAACGCCTGGTCGGCGCACCTCTTCCTCCACTGGGTGGAGCGCGGCGGCCGCTTCGCCGACAAGGCGTTCGACGGGAAGCTCGGCACCACGCGTCCCGTCAACTTTCAGTTTTCCTGATCAGTCGAGGCCGAGCGCCACCTTGCGCGAGACGAGGATGAAGCGTGGACCGGCGCCGTTGAGTCCGGCGCGGTCGTCGGGGTTGTAGAGCGCGCATTTCTTCAGGCTCAGGCAGCCGCAGCCGATGCAGCCGTCGAGATCGTCGAGCGTGCGCTGGAGTTGCGCCACGCGCTGTTCGATCACCTTCCGGAAGTTCGCACTGATCCGCTGCCAGTCCGCGGCGGTGGGTGCCCTCGCCTCGGGCAGCTTCGCCAGCTCGGCGGCGATCTGCGGCAGGGTGAAGCCGAGCTGCTGCGCGATAAGGGCAAAGGAAAGGCGACGGATGTCCGAGCGAAGGAAGCGCCGCTGGTTGCCGCTGGTGCGGATCGGATGGACCAGCCCCTTCCTCTCGTAGAAGCGCACCGCCGACACCGAAAGTCCCGTGCGCGACGCCAGATCGCCGATCGTCAGAAGCTCGTTACCGCGCAGCATTGCTGCCTCCAAAATCGCGCTTGACCTCAACCATGGTTGAGGTTGTAGCTGCTCGCGGCATGGCATCCAAACGCGAAAGGAAACCCATGCCGCAGCCCTATATCGAGCACGTCAACCTGACCGTCAGCGATCCCGAGCGCATGGCCAAGCTGCTCGGCGACCTGTTCGACTGGCACGTCCGCTGGGAAGGTCCGGCGCGCGACAACGGACGCGTAATCCACGTCGGCGATGAGCGCACCTATCTGGCGGTCTACACGCCCCCCGACGCGCCCCGGGCCGATGCGTTCGAGAAAGGCCGTCCGCTCAACCATGTCGGCATCCTCGTCGACGATCTCGACGCGATCGAGCGCAAGGTCGTGGCGGCCGGGCTCGTTCCTTTCGCGCACGCCGACTATGATCCCGGCAGGCGCTTCTATTTCCTCGATTACGACGGAACCGAGTTCGAGATCGTCAGCTACGCCTGACTGCTCTGCCGTCGGCGCCGGAACTCCGCGACCTTGGCCTTGTTGCCGCAGCGCTTCATCGAGCACCAACGCCGCTCCCCGCTCCGCGAGGTATCGAGGAACAGGATCGCGCATCCGTCGGCTTCGCAGCGGCGGATGCGCAGCGCCTGGTCGCCGCCGAGAAGCAGCACCGCCTCGCGCGCCAATGCAGCCAGCCGTGCCGTGGCATCGCCTTCGGTGTGGACGCGTCCATCGAGGCCAAGCCGGAGCATAGCGGGCGACCCCGCCGCGATCGCGTTGAGCCGCGCGACCTCGCCGGGAGGATCTCCACGGCCGGCGAGCCGGGCATCGACGATCGCGTGAACGGCTTCGCGCAAGTCCTGGCCTCGTTCCAGATCGGCGGCGTCCGCAGTGAGCCCCTCCTCCGCCAATCCGGCGGCAACCAGCCAACGCGCGAGGTCGCCGGGCTCGGCCAGTAGTTCGCGCTGTACCGGCTTCAGTCGGCCGATGCGCGTTGCCACGAGGTCGAGTGCCGGATGCCCGCCGCGGAAATGGAAACCGTCTCGCAGCTCGGCAGAAAGTTCGAGGTCACCCATGAAACTTCATTGACAGGTTACTCCAACCGCCGCAACACTCGTGTAACCCGTTCTACAGGTTACACGGAGGAGTGAGATATGGTGAAACAGCTCATCCTCGCCGTCGGCATGCTGGCCGCGGCGGGAAACGGAGACGCGCGCGTTGCAGAGAGAGCGCCGGGTCTGGCCGGCACCTGGGTGATGGATTCGGCCTATGAGATCCTCGCCGACGGGCGGCGGACGACCAATTATGGCGAGCATCCGCTGGGCCTGCTGATCGTCGACGAGGCCGGGCGTTACAGCCTGCAGATCTTCCGCCGCGACCGCCCGGCTTTCGCGGCGGGGGACAAGAAGCGCGGCACGCCGGAGGAATTTCGCGCCGCGGCGCTCGGCTCGAGCACACATTTCGGCCGGCTCCGAATCGATGCGGCTGCGAAACAGCTCATCTTCGACATCGAGGGCGCCTCCTTCCCGAACTGGGAGGGCAAGCGGCAGGTGCGCGACTATGTGCTGCAGGATGGGCTGCTGCGCTACGCCGTGCCGGCCAGCGCCTCGGGCAACGGGACGACCGCCTATTCGATCTGGCGGCGCGTCGGGCAAGGGGACGGCGATGGATGATTTCTGCGGGCGCGACTGGGCGGAGCACCGGCGCGAATTGTCCGATGCGATCGGCGCGATGCTGACGCGGTTCGCGGGGCGCTTGCGAGGGGCAATGAAAAGGGCGCGGTAGCCTGGCCACCGCGCCCTCTCCTTTTTCCATGAAGCCCGGGGCTTACTCGGCCGCGGCGACCTCTTCGGTCGGGCGGACGTCGCGGCGCTCGGCGATGCGGGCCGACTTGCCGGTGCGGCCACGCAGATAATAGAGCTTCGCACGACGGACCACACCGCGGCGGACCACCTCGATCGACTCGATGTTCGGCGAATAGAGCGGGAAGACGCGCTCGACGCCCTCGCCGAACGAGATCTTGCGAACGGTGAACGAGCTGCCCATGCCCTTGTTGGCGCGAGCGATGCACACGCCTTCGTAGTTCTGCACGCGGGTGCGCTCGCCTTCGACGACCTTCACGCCGACCTTGAGCGTGTCGCCCGGGCGGAACGTCGGAATCTTCTTCGCCTCGTTGAACTTGGCGATCTGCTCGGCTTCGAGCGTCTGGATCAGGTTCATTTCAAATCGTCCTGTCTACGTCGCCGCGCGCCAGAGGGAAGCTGGACCCGAGCGCCCTCGTGGCGCTCCCAAAGATCCGGCCTCCTTAGCCGTGTATCGCTCTCGGCACAGGCGCGTCGCCAGGCCTCGATCTTCGCATGATCCCCCGATCGCAGCACTTCGGGGATCGTGCGCCCTTCCCATTCAACAGGTCGGGTATATTGCGGATATTCGAGCAGCCCCGTTTCGAAGCTCTCGTCCATGCCGCTGGAAGGCGCGCCCATTACTCCGGGAACGAGGCGAATGCAAGCGTCGAGCACGACCAAAGCCGCCATCTCGCCGCCGGAGAGGATATAGTCGCCGATCGACACCTGCTCGATGTCGCGCGCCTCGAACAAACGCTCGTCCATCCCCTCGAACCGGCCGCAGAGGATCGTCACCCCCGGTCCCGCCGCCAGCTCGCGAACGCGCGCCTGCGCGAGCGGGCGGCCGCGCGGCGTCATCGCGAGCACCGGACGGCCCGCGGGAACGCTGTCGAGCGCCGAGGCCAGCACGTCGGCGCGCATCACCATCCCCGCCCCGCCCCCCGCGGGCGTATCGTCGACCGAGCGGTGCTTGTCGGTCGCGAAGTCGCGGATCTGCACCGTCTCGAGACTCCACAGCCCCTCGCGCAGCGCGCGCCCGGCGAGCGACGCGCCCAATGGGCCGGGGAACATCTCCGGGTAAAGCGTCAGGACAGTGGCGGCGAAGGTCACGGTCAGATGGTCCAATCCTCGATGCGAAGCCCGGGGACGTCCCGGAAGTCGCGCGTGTTGCAGGTGATCAGCGTCGCGTCGAGCGAAAGCGCGTGCGCGGCGATCAGCCGGTCGAACTTGCCGCGCGCCCGCGCCGCCGCCGGAAAGGCGCGCGCCGCGGCACTGTCGAACGGCGCCACCGTCACGCTTTCGAGCAAGGCGTCGAGCGTTTCAAGCCGCGCGATCTCGGCCAGTGCGATCGCCGAGACGGCGACGCTGCCCGGCGCCTGCCGCCGCACACGATGCGCCACGCGGCAATCGGCGTTGCGCGCCATGCGGATGCAGATATTGGCGTCGAGCAGATAACGGATCACCCGTCCGCCATAGGCGGCGGGCGCGATCAACGGAACCCGGCGCCGCCCCGCGGCTTTCCCGATACCCATGGACGATTGCATCATCATCGGCGCCGGGCCGGCCGGACTGACCGCGGCGATCTACCTCGCGCGCTTTCACCTCAAGATCCGGCTGTTCGACTGCGGATCGAGCCGCGCGGCGCTGATCCCGTGCACGCACAACCACGCGGGCTACCCCGACGGCATCTCGGGCAAGGACCTTCTCGCGCTCATGCTCGCCCAGGCCGAGAAATATGGCGCCGTGCGCGAACTGGCCGAAGTGACCGGGCTGCGCTGCGCCGAGCATGGATTCGTAGTGCGCGTCGGCGAGCGCGACTATCCGGCGCGCGCGGTGCTGCTCGCCACCGGCGTGGTCAACAACCGGCCCGAGATGGCGGAGGGCATCCATGACGAGGCGCTGGCGCAGGGGCTGATCCGCTATTGCCCGGTCTGCGACGGCTATGAAGTGACCGACAAGCGAGTGGGCGTGATCGGCGCGGGCGAGCATGCCGCGCGCGAGGCGCTGTTCCTGCGCGCCTTCACCGCCGACCTGACGCTGATCGCTCCCGAAGGCCCGCACGCGCTGGAAGAAGCGACGATCGCCGAGCTCGACCAAGCGGGAGTCGCGCGCGTGGACGGGCCGTCCGGCGACTTCCGTGTGGAGGACGGCCGGATCAGCGTGCGCGCGGGCACCGACGATGCGCGGCTGGCGTTCGACAGCATCTATCCCGCGCTGGGCTCGCGCATCCGCTCCGGTCTCGCGATCCAGGCGGGCGCGCGCGCCGCGGAGGACGGGTGCCTGGAGGTGGACGCGCACCAGCGCACTTCGGTGCCCGGCCTGTTCGCCGCGGGCGACGTCGCCAAGGGGCTCGACCAGATCAGCCATGCGATGGGCGAAGCCGGCGTCGCGGCCACCACGATCCGCAACATGCTCAACGAACAGCGCCCGCTGTGGCGGTGAGAAGCGACGTTCAACCATCTGGTTGGGCCGGTTCGACGCCAAACCAATTGGCTGAATGAAAACCGCGGATTTCTGCGGATTTCGGTGCGAATGGCGGTTTGGAAGTTTACACAAAACGCGGATTCACGCGCAAAATTGCCGCGGCCTTTTCCTCCGTCCTAACGACACGCTGGAGCAAAGGGCAGGCATGTACGCATTTCAGAACATTTGCAGAACAAATCCTACAAGTAAAGCGGCGCCCTCAGCGCCCCACCCTGCCCGTCGCCAGCGCATGCGCCCAGTCAGCGCGTCCTTCGCGGGCGGCCTTGGCCGCGGCGGCGGGGTAGTCATAGGCGACCGTGTGGAAGCTGAGCGTCCCCGCTTCGAGGATCGCGTAGCGCGCCTGGGGATCGCCGGTCTCGACGATGTAGGGAAAGGGACGGTCGTCGTCGTAGGCCTGGAGGCCGACGCTGCCCGGATTGGCGACGGTGCGGCCGTCCGCCAGCAGCGTCTGGCCGGGCAGGTGCGAATGGCCGCAGAGCGTCAGCGGCTCGGGGCGGTCGCCCAGACGTTCGGCGACTTCGGCCGGAGTGGCACGGCGCAGGCCGGCGGGCTCGATCGTCTCGAGGAACGGCTCGACATCGCCGGCCGGCGTGCCGTGGCAGAGGAAGACGTCTTCGAACGCCAGCGTCGACGGGAGCGCGGCCATCCAGGCGAGCTGCGCCTCCGACAGTCGCGCATGGGTGAAGGCGTCCGATGCGTTCATCCGCTCGGGCGCCTGCGTCAGCACCTGCCGCTCATGATTGCCCGCAATCGTGGGCCAGCCGCGCGCCATCAGGAAGTCGGCAGTCTCGGCGGGCCAGAGCGGCCCGGAGAGAATGTCGCCGAGGTTGAGGAAGCGCGTGCAGCCGCGCGCCTCGGCATCGGCGACCACCGCCTGTAGCGCGAGGAGATTGCCGTGGATGTCGGAGAGGATCGCGGTGCGCATGGTGGTGGGTTATCGGGTCGATCGCGTGTGTGCCAGTCGGGAAGTCCAGCGAGGCTCAGGCGATAGCGACGTTCCAGCTTCTTATCCTCCCCCGCCAGGGGGAGGTGTCGGGCGCCGCACGAGCGGCGCATGACGGAGGGGGAGGATGCCAGAACGTAGCGGCGTGCTTCCGCCCCCTCCGTCACGCTTCGCGTGCCACCTCCCCCTGGCGGGGGAGGATTGAGGTGGGCTTAAGGCCGGGCCGCGGGCAGCGGGCGGAAGCGCAGGGCCTGGATCGTGACGGGGCGCGTCGGGGCGAGGAGTAGCGTGCCTTCGAGCGCCCCCTTGTCGCATTGCCAGCGGAAAGCCCCCGACAGCGCGCCGGTGGGGCGGAGCGGCTCGACTGCGCCATCGCAGGCGCCGAGCTGGTCACGCAGCGCAGCGAGATCGCGGCGCCAGCCTGCGGCGGACCGGTCCATCAGGAAGTTCATCGCCAGTCTGGAGCCGGCGACGGAGACGTCGCCCGCCCGATAGATGGCGCGCGCGGTGTCCTGCGCGGCGGCCAGATCGGTGCTCACCGGTATCTCGGCGAAACGGAGCGCGCCGGCCTTGTTGAGCGCGAACATCGCATCCCAGGCGGTTGCCGATGCGCCGGTATAGGTGCGGTTGGTGAAGACGAAGATCCCCACCCCCGCATCAGGCAGCAGCAGCATGTGCGAGCCATAGCCCGGATAGCCGCCGCCGTGGTGGAGCATCATGCCGAGCTCGCAATCCTGCGAGACGCGCAGCCCCTTGCCGTATGCCGTGCCCTGCATGCACCCGCCCTGCGCCGAGGCGCCGATGCGCGGCGTCATCCGGACGAAATTCAGGCCCTGCGCCAGCTCGCGGACAGTCGCGCGCCTGACCGGCCCGGTCTCGGGCCCGCCGCGCGGCGGCCAGGCGGAAAGCAGGAAGGCGATCCACTTCGCATAGTCGTTCGCGCTCACCTGCAGCCCGCCCATCGGACCGAAGGCGCCGTGGCGCATCGTCGGTTCCTCGGCCCAGCTGCCGTCCTCGAAGCGATAGCCGATCGCGCGGCGCTCGGCCGGCGCCTCCGTAACCTCGAAGCCGCTCGAGCTCATGCCCAGAGGCTTCAGGATCGTACGCTCGACATAGGTGCGATAGGGCATGCCCGACGCATTGGCGACGATGCGGCCGAGCAGCGCATAGCCGAAGTTCGAATATTCGTGCGCCATGCCGGGCGTGCGGCTGAACGGCACGCCTGCCTGGAGCATGCGCGTGAACTCGGCCTCGGGCATGGGCGTCTGCCGGTCGCCCCAGGGATCGTCGGTGACGAAGCCGGCGACATGCGAGAGCAGGTCGCGGATGCGGATCCGGGGACTGTCCGCCGTGGGATAGGTCCAGCTGCGCATCTCGGGCACGTGGCGTTCGGCAAGATCGTCGAGCGACAGCTTGCCCGCGTCGCGCAGGGCGAGGATCGAGAGCGCCGTGAACGCCTTGGTCATCGAGGCGATGCGGAACAGGCTGTCGGGCGTGACCGGGCGGCGGCTCGTCAGGTCCTGCACGCCGAAGCCGCGGACATGGACGAGCCGGCCCTCCGCGACGATGCCGTAGACCAGCCCCGGCGTGGGCGTGTCGTGCTGGAAGGCTTCGAACTGCCCGTCGATCGCGTCGAACTGCGGCGAGAGCTGCGCCGCGCCGGTCTGCGCGACGGCGGGCGCTGCAGTGAAGGCGATTGCGGCGACGATCGCCGTGAAGAGCCGGGCCATTCCATCCCCCGAGTGAAACGGGATCAGCATGGCGGTTTGCAGCGGCAATGCAAATCCTCCCGGAGCCTGTCCCGGGGAGGATTCTAGCTTTCGATGAAGGCTTCGCTCACCACCAGCCGCTCGGCATCCCATTCGGGCACTGCCTCGGGGCGCATGGGGACCATGAAGCGCTTGCCGTCCGGGCGCTCGATCTCGAGCACGTCGCCGGCGCCGAAATTGTCGACGGCGACCACCTGCCCCAGCGCGTCGCCCGCGGTGGAGACGGCCGGCAGGCCGATCAGGTCGACGTGATAATATTCGCCCTCTCCCAGCGGCGGCAGCGCCGAGCGGGGGACGGTGAGCTCGGTGCCGCGCAGTGCCTCGGCGGCGTTGCGGTCAATCACCTGGGCGAAGCGCGCGATCGCGCCATTGGGCCCGGTGCGCAGGCTCTTGAGCGTGAGCGCGCCGGCGTTGAACGATTTGTAGGTGGCGAGGTCCTCGGCAAAGACCTTGAGGCGCACTTCGCCGGCGATGCCGTGCGCGCCGATGATCACCGCGAGGGTGACTGCCTTATCTCCCCTCCCGCTTGCGGGGGGGATCGGGGGAGGGCTTGTCACAGGTGAATATCTTTCAAGCCATCCCCTT
>DATLJJ010000174.1:0-1680 GCA_035538975.1 Sphingomonas sp.
ATCCGTGAACAGCTCGCGCGCATCGAGGGTGACCAACCCGCCCGCCCGCGGCGCGGCGTGTTCGCCAACCAGGGCGTCGCCCGCGTGTCGCTGGACAATGGCCCGGACCGCACCTGGTGGACCACGACGGTCGGCGCTTTCGGCGAGGTCGCCCGCGGCACCAGCCTTTCGTTCGAAGCCGAGCGCGAGGATCGCGGTACTGCGGTCGACACCCATCTGCTCGCGCGCATCGACCAGCAATTCGCGCCCGGCTGGCGCGGTCATCTTGCGGCGGCGATCACCCCCGAAGCCGATTTCCGTGAGAAATGGAGCATTCGCGGCGGACTGGAGGCGGATCTGGGCAGGCGCGTGACTCTGCTCGCCGACGCCCGCCACGCCGATTACGGCACGACGCAGGTCACTGCAGTCGAACCGGGAATTCGCGTCGGCGTGCCGGCGCTCAGGAGCAGCGCCACGCTGCGGATGATCAACCTTTGGGACGAACAGGGCGATCATCGCAGCGGCTGGTCCGCCCGGATCGACACCGAGATGCGCGGGGGAACCCTGTTGTTCGGCGGGGCGGCGAGCTATCCCGATACTGAAGCGGGCATCACGCGCCGCGTCCGCTCGGTCTTCCTGGGTGCCGCGGTTCCGGTGAGCGACGCGGTGACGATCCGCGCCACCGGGGAATATGAGCGTCGCGTCGACAGCTATACCCGCAAGGGGGTCTCCCTTGGGTTGCAGCTCCGCCTCTGACCCGTGACTCTCCCCAGCATCGCCGATCACGTCGCGCGGCTCGCGATCCTCGCATCGATGTGGGGGACGCTGGCAATGGCGCTGCTCCTCCTCATCCTGGTGATGCGGCGAGACCGCAAGGAGCGCAACCGGGCGGCTGCCGAAGCGAATAGCCGCTCGCTCACGCGCGAGATCATGGCCGCGCTGCCGGGCACCGAGCCGACGGGCGACGCCTATCGGGAGGCCTCGCCGGAGCAGCGGCTCGCCGCGGTGTCGCACCTCAGCCGGCTGGTCCGCGGCGAGGATCGTGCGCGGCTCACTGCCTTTGTCGACCGCCACGACCTTGTCGACAAGGTGCTCGCCAAGACGCGGCGCCGCCGCACCGCCCGCCGCGTCGACGCGGTGCGCGCACTGGGCGGCGTGGGCGGAGCCCAGGCGGTCGCCGCGCTCCAGGACATGCTGCGCAACGATCGCGCTTTGCCGGTGCGGCTCGAGGCCGCAGCGATGCTCGCGCGGCTGGAGGCGCTGCCGCCCGCCAGCGTCCTGCTCGACGCACTCGCGCTCGAGGAGGTGGCGATCACACCGCTGCACCATGCGCTGTTCCGCGCGCTCGCGCCGCATCGCGCCGACGAACTCCTCGGGCTAGCGCGGCGCCGCTTCCCGCCCGCGCTGCAGGCGCTGATCGTCGACGCGCTCGGCTGGACCGACGACTATTCGACGCTCGGCGCCATCGAGGGGGCGTCCCGCTCGCCCGAGGCCGAGGTACGGCTTGCGGCGCTGGCTGCGGGCACGAAGCTCAACCACCCGGCGGCCGTCAAATGGATCATGCCGCTCCTCTCGGATCCCGAACAGGGCGTGCGCGCGCAGGCCGTGCGCGCCTGCGCGACGATGGGCCTGCGGACAGCACTTCCGGCGATCGACGCGAAGCGAGAGGATCCGTCGCGCTGGGTTCGGCTGCGCGCGAAC
>DATLJJ010000175.1:0-5899 GCA_035538975.1 Sphingomonas sp.
CCGATTATAAGCACAGTGAGCTGGAGGAGACCGGCGAAGTCGGCACGACCTTCTACAGCCAGGGCTTCGAAGGGCGGCTCGAGCTGGTGCAGGAGACGCACGGCCGCTGGGAAGGCGTGACCGGCGGTCAATTCTCGACGCGCAACACCCGTATCGTGGGCGAAGAGAAGTTCCTGCCGCGCAACGAAAGCAACCAATACGGGCTGTTCACGCTGCAGTCGCTCGACTTCGGTGCGCTGAAGGCCGAGGCGGCGCTGCGCTACGAGCACAACGACCTGCGCGCCCAGGCCGACGCCGACATCGGCAATCCGCTGCTCGACCGCAGCTTCGACAGCTTCTCGGCGTCACTCGGGGCGAGCTATGCGCTTGGGAGCGGACTGCGCCTCGGCCTCAACCTGTCGCGCAGCGAGCGCGCGCCGACGGCGGAGGAGCTTTTCGCTAACGGCCCGCATGCCGGCACCCAGGCGTTCGAGATCGGCAATCCCGACTTCACCACGGAAAAGGCCTGGGGCGCAGAAGCCACGCTCAAGGGATCGGGCGATGGCTGGAATCTCTCGGCCGCGGCCTATTACAGCTGGTTCAAGGACTATATCTTCGATGCGCCCACCGGCGCGATCGAGGACGACCTTCCGGTCTTCCAGTACAACCAGGCCGACGCGCGCTATTACGGCTTCGAAGTCGAAGGCTCGGCGCGGCTGGGAACGGTCGGCGGATTCACGCTGAACGCCGATGCGCTCGCCGACTATGTGCGTGCCGAAGTGGTCGATCAGGGCCCCGTGCCCCGTATCCCGCCATTGCGCGTGATGGGTGGGCTCGAAGCCCAATCGGATGCGCTCACCGGCCGGATCGAAGTCGAGCACAGTTTCGCGCAGGAACGGATCGCCGCCTTCGAGACGTCGACCGCAGGCTTCACGCTGGTCAACGCCTCGATCGCCTGGAAACCCTTCGGCGCGGATTCGAGCACCAGCCTGGCGCTCTCGGCCAACAACATCTTCGACGTCGAGGCTCGCCGCCACACCAGCGTACTCAAGGACTATGCTCCGCTCGCCGGGCGCGATCTGCGCGCGACGCTGCGCGTGCAACTCTGACGGCGCTGCGTCATTAGGGGCGGGATGGAGAGCCCGCCCCCAGATCAACGCGCTACGCTGCAGCCGGAGGCGGCGGCCTCCCGCCGTATTCCCTGGCCGATCGTCGGGCTCGCCGCAGTCGCGATGCTGCTCCTCGGCCTCGTCTGGTTCGGTCATGAGATCATGGAGGGCGATACCGCCACGATCGACCGGGCAATCATGCTCGCGATGCGGACGCCCGGACACCCGGAGCAGCCGGTAGGACCGCGCTGGCTCCCGTCGGCGGTTCGCGACGTGACCGCGCTGGGAAGCACGACGGTGCTGACGCTGGTGGTGCTCGTCACTGCCTGCTTCCTCGCGCTCCGCCGCCGCTTCCGCTCGGCACTCCTCGTCGTCGCGGCCACCAGCCTCGGCGCGCTCGCCGTCACGCTCGTCAAGGCGCTGATCGCCCGTTCGCGCCCCGATCTGATCGACCGGCTGATGGAGGAAGCCTCGCACAGCTTCCCCAGCGGGCACGCCGCCAACAGCGCAATCGTCTACCTCACGCTCGCGACGCTGCTCTTCCCGGTCGTGCGCGGCTGGCGGATGCGCGCCTTCGTGCTCGGTGTCGCGATGCTGCTGGTCGGGCTCATCGGCGTCAGCCGCGTCTATCTCGGGGTCCACTGGCCGAGCGACGTCCTTGCCGGCTGGGCCTTCGGGAGTTGCTGGGCGCTGCTCTGGTGGGCGATCGAGCTCAAGCTGTTCGGGAAGCGCTGATATCCTCCACCAGGGTGCGGGTCAGCCCTGTCGCTCGGCCAGCCTGCGTTCCCAGGCGAGCGCATCCTTGACGATCCCCTCGAGGTCGTCGTGCTTCGGTCGCCACGGCAGCGTCGCGAGAATGCGGCTGTTATCCGCGACCAGCGCATCGGGATCACCGGCGCGGCGGCCTTCCAGCCGCCGCTCGATCTTGCGGTTGGTGACGCGGTCCACCGCGTCGAGCACCTGAAGCACCGAGAAACCGCGGCCATAGCCGCAGTTCATCGTGTGACTCTCCTCCGGCCGCGCGATCAGCAGATCGAGGGCATCGACGTGCGCCGCGGCCAGGTCGCTGACATGGATGTAGTCGCGCACGCCGGTGCCGTCGGCGGTGGCGAAGTCGGTGCCGAACACCGACACCGCCGCGCGCTTGCCCGTCGCGGCCTCGGCAGCGATCTTGATCAGATGCGTCGCGCCGGCAGTGGACTGGCCGCTGCGCCCCTTCGGATCGGCGCCGGCGACATTGAAATAGCGCAGCGCGCAATAGTTGATCGGATGCGCCGCAGCGACGTCGCGCAGCATGAATTCGGTCATCAGCTTCGACATGCCGTACGGATTGATCGGCGACTTGGCCGCGTCCTCCGCAACCGGCACCTTCTCGGGGATGCCATAGGTCGCTGCGGTCGAGGAGAAGATGAAATGCTTCACCCCGCTCGCGACTGCGCTTTCGATCAGCGATCGGCTGGCGACGGTGTTGTTGCGATAATATTTGAGCGGATCGCTCACCGACTCAGGTACCACCACCGACCCCGCGAAGTGCATCACGGCGGTCACGCCTTCGTCGCGCATCACCTGACGGATGACGCCTTCGTCCTCGATATTCGCGACGACCAGCTTTGCGCGCTTGTCCACGGCCCAGTCGAAGCCGGTGACGAGATTGTCGACCACAACCACCTTCCAGCCCACGTCGAGCAGCGCGAGCACCGCATGGCTGCCGATATAGCCCGCGCCGCCCGTCACCAGCACCGTACCGTCGCGCATTCCCGTCTCCCTTTTCGCACGCGCAGCACTATACGCCCCGTTTGCAGCGCGCCATGCCCTCCCTATCTTCGAACGACGAAGTGAGGAGATTTTGATGACGATCGAAACCGCGACGCTGGCCGGCGGCTGCTTCTGGTGCACCGAGGCTGTGTTCAACGACGTGGTCGGCGTCCAGTCGGTGGAAAGCGGCTATATCGGCGGCACCAGGGCCAACCCCACCTACAAGGAAGTGTGCACCGGCGACACCGGCCATGCCGAGGCGATCCGCGTCACCTTCGATACCGACCAGATCCGCTACGGCGATCTGCTCGACATCTTCCTGGCGACGCACGACCCGACGCAGCTCAATCGCCAGGGCAACGACATCGGCACGCAATATCGCTCGGCGATCTTTCCCCATTCCTCCGAGCAGGACGCCGAGGCGCGTGCCGCCATCGAGCGCGCGCAGCCCGACTGGCCCGCGCCGATCGTGACGAGCATCGAGCCGCTCGGGCAGTGGTGGCCGGCCGAGGATTATCATCAGGAATATTGGCAGGGCGAAGGCCAGCGGAACCCCTATTGCCTCGCGGTGATCCCGCCCAAGCTCAGGAAGCTCCGCAAGAGCTTCGCCAACCGCACCAGGGAAGGCGCGGCCGCGCAATAAGCGCGGCCGCCACCGGTCACTCCGTGGCTGACGGAAGCGGCTCGCCCTCTACGGGCGGACGCTTCGCGGCCTCGGCGCCCAGCGCCTTGTAGACCAGCCCGCCGAGCACCCCGCCGACGATCGGGGCGACCCAGAAGAGCCAGAGCTGCTGAAGGGCGATACCACCCTCGATCAGCGCCGGCCCGGTGCTGCGCGCGGGGTTCACCGAAGTATTGGTCACGGGGATGCTGATCAGGTGGATCAGCGTCAGCGCGAGCCCGATCGCGATCGGCGCAAAGCCCGCGGGCGCGCGACTGTCGGTCGACCCCATGATGACGAGCAGAAACCCGAGCGTCAGCACCACTTCGATCACCAGCCCCGCCCCCAGCGCATAACCACCGGGCGAATGCTCGCCGAAGCCGTTCGAGGCGAGCCCGCCCGCATAGCCCTCTGCTCCGCTCGCGATGTACCGCAGCACCAGCGCCGCGACGACCGCGCCGAGCACCTGCGCCACCACATAGAGCGGGATGTCCTTCGCCGCGAAACGGCCACCGGCCCACAGGCCGCAGGTCACCGCAGGATTGAGGTGGCAGCCCGAGATATGGCCGATCGAATAGGCCATGGTGAGGACCGTGAGACCGAAGGCGAGCGAGACGCCGAGAAGGCCGATCCCGACGTCGGGAAAAGCCGCGGCGAGCACTGCACTGCCGCAGCCGCCGAACACGAGCCAGAAGGTTCCGATGAACTCCGCAAGTCCACGCTGCACGTTGGTCATGCCACCTCTCCTGCGATTATTTCTCCAAGGCACGCGATTATCTGTACGCATCCTAGCGCATCTGCGGAGCATCGACAGGGTAAATAGCTGTTACGTGCGCGGGTGCGCGGCGCGGCGGAGGCGATCGTTGATCGCCACGCCGATGCCTATCGCCGGAATCGGCGCGACGGCGATGCCACCGGCGGCGGAGGCATCCGCGCGGTGGAGCGCGTCGAAGAGGTTGGCGGCGGCTTCGGTGAGGTCGCCAGCGGGGGAGAGATTGTCATCCCCCTTCCCATCGCCGAAGCCGATCAGCCATTCGCCTTCGTGACGCTCGGTGACATTCAGCCGCAGCGGCTTGCCCGGCGCATAATGGCTTTCGAGCTGCCCAGGGGCATTGACCTTGCTGCTCCCCGGCGAAGGCCGGGGCCCGGTGGCAGGCCGGCTCGATGCTGGGGCCCTGCCCTCGCCGGGGAACAAGTCAGCCTCGCTCAGCGGTCCCGGCCGCAACACCGTCCGCCCGTGCACGATCGTCGACTCGATCCCCGCGGGCGTCGCGCCGTCGTCGATCACCAGTGGGATGCAGCCCGCCAGGCTCTTCACGACATGCTCGGCACGGGTCGGCGAAATCGATCCGCTGGCATTGGCCGAAGGAGCCGCGAGCGGCAGCCCGGCGGCGTCGAGCAGCGCTTGCATCGCGCGGTGGTCGGGCACCCTGAGCGCGATCGTATCCAGCCCCGCGGTCACCAGCGACGAGATTCCCGCCTCGGGTCGGACCGGCAGCACCAGGGTCAGCGGTCCCGGCCAGAACCGCCGGGCAAGCGCGCGCGCGTCGTCATCGAACATCGCAATCAGCTCGGCGGCTTCCAGATCGGGTACATGGACGATCAGCGGATTGAAGCTCGGTCGCCCCTTGGCCGCATAGATGCCCGCCACGGCACGCGAATCGGTGGCGTCGGCGGCGAGTCCATAGACCGTTTCGGTAGGTACCGCGACGCATCCGCCGGCGCGAATCACCTGCGCCGCTTCCGCGATCGCGGCCTCGCCGTAGGGTAAGATGCGCGGATTTGTCGGGCTCACTCCAGCGGCGCTATACGCCCGGCGAGCCAGTCACAAGAGAGGAAGCCCATGTTCACTCCTGCCACCGCCGAGCAGCGCTTCGTGCTCGATCATGTCGTGCGGCTCGCGGAGATCGGCGGAGAGGCCGCAGACATGGCCGACGCAGTGCTCGACGGTGCAGGCCAGTTCGCTGCAGGCGAATGGGCGCCGCTCGACCGGCTCGGCGATACCGAAGGGCCCAAATGGACCGAGGAAGGCGTGAAGATGCCCGCCGGCTTCGCCGAGGCGTACCGCGCCTATGTGGAGGGCGGCTGGGGCACGATCGGGTCGCCGGCCGAGTTCGGCGGCCAAGGGCTTCCGGTGAGCCTCTCTGCCGCAGTGCTCGAGACGCTCGGCACTGCCAACATGGGCTTCGCGCTCGCGCCGATCCTCACCGTCGGCGCGATCGAGGCGCTGACGCATCACGGCACGCCCGAGCAGCAGGCAATCTACCTCCCGAAGCTCGCGACCGGCGAGTGGACCGGCACGATGAACCTCACCGAGCCGCAGGCGGGCAGCGATGTGGGCGCGCTCAAGAGTCGCGCCGAGCCTACGGGCGACGGCAAGTGGAAGATCAAGGGG
>DATLJJ010000176.1:0-3515 GCA_035538975.1 Sphingomonas sp.
AGAGCAGCCCCGGCCGTTCGCGCGAGGCGCGCAGGCTCTCGATCAATGGATCGTCGCGGCCCTTGAGGCTGCCCAGCCCATAATCGGCGAAATCGCGCGCGAGCTGGGTCTCGCGGTCGCGCTCGTCGGGCGCGCGGCCGAGCCGGACGACCTCGCCGTCGGTGCGGCGGAGCAGCCCTGCGCAATCCCCGAGCCAGGCGCATTCGAGCGCGTCGTCGTCGAGCCGCGCGACGAGCAGCGCGGCGATGGGAAGCTCCCAGCGGCCGAGCGGCGCGCGGGCGCGCGCGGCGACGAAGCAATCGGCGATCCGCAGCGCCAGCAGCCGAAGCACTGCATCGGCCGGCGCGTCGGCGGCATGCGCGAGCTCGGCATTGGCCTGATCGGCGAGCCAGGCGGCGCCCCCGCGGGGGCCGACCAGCCCGGGCGGGCCGAGGTCGGTGGCGCCGTCGATCACCCAGGCGAGCGTGTCGCGGTTGCCCGCGCGGTCGTCGTTGGGAATGCCCGAACTGCCGGCGAGGCTGAGCGACTGGATCAGATCGAAATGCATGGCCGCCCTTTAGCAGGCTCGGGCGGGGCGGACCATGTAGCGGGCGCTGGGGCCGTAGCTGGCGAGCTTGTCGCGCAGCACGGGGCTCTCGCGCGGTTCGAATCTCTGCGTTTGCCAGAAGGCGGCGGAATCGTTGACCGAGACGAGGCCGATCGGTGCGCCGATCCGGGCGAACAGCAGCGCCAGCCCGGCGCGGGCGTTGCCGCCGCCGCGCGCTTCGGGAAGCAGCGCGAGATCGTGGAGGTACCAGGCGTCGCGATGCTCGGGCAAGCCGCCGAGCAAAGTGTCGAGGGGCGGGACCGCTTCGAGCGGCCAGGGGTAGGCGATCAGGTAGCCGGCGACGTGATCCTTGTTCGTCAGAACGAAGCAGGTCTCGGGGGCGAGCGCGAGCCGCTCGGCGAAGCAGGCGCGGCGTTCGGGATGATCGGGGAACGCGACGCGGGCGACAGCGACGACGCCGTCGAGATCGTCCGCGCGCATCGCCCGCCATCGGAGGGGCCGATCGTTCATCCTGCCAGGCTAGCGGCTCGGGGCGGAAATGTCA
This sequence comes from Sphingomonas sp., assembly GCA_035538975.1. Taxonomy (GTDB): domain Bacteria; phylum Pseudomonadota; class Alphaproteobacteria; order Sphingomonadales; family Sphingomonadaceae; genus Sphingomonas. The sequence goes on from DATLJJ010000176.1 coordinate 1,092, forward strand.
GGGCGGCGCAGCACGGCGAACAGAAAGCCCTCGATCGCGGCGAACGGGCCGAGCAATGCCGCCACGCCCGGCCAGCCGGCGAGGTCGAAGCCGAAGCGGCCCACGCCGTAGAGCAGCGCGAGCTGGCCGACTACCATCGACCAGACGCCCAGCCCGCGCCACATCGGACCGATGTGATAGCCGATCCACCAGGCCCAGCGTCCCAGTGTCCAGACGATCGCCGTGGCGGCCACGAGGCGCAGATCGGGCTCGTAGTGCGCGAGGAGGAACAGGCCGGGGAGCAGCGTCGCCAACTGCTCGAGCGTGTTTTGGATGTAGCGCTGGTTGACGACGAGGCGCCTCGAATCGGCGCCGGCGAGCGGATCGATCGAAGGATGGAAGAGCCGCTCGTGCGCGACCGCCTCGATCCCAGGCACCAGCGCGAGCAGCACCAGGGCGCCGCTGCACTGGAGCGCGAAGATCATCGGCTCGGCGGCGATCGACGGGAGCAGGTGGCGCAGCGCGAGCCAGAGGAGGATCGCGAACGGGAGCGAGATCGCCACCGTAGCCGCGATCGTCCCCCGCCCCCGCATGTCAATCGGCGAAGAGCAGCACGGGGGTTTCGAGCAGCTTCCTGAGTGCCTGGACGTAGCTCGCCGCGTCCCAGCCGTCGACGACGCGGTGGTCGCAGCTGATCGACAGGTTCATCAGCTTGGCGCGAACGATGTCGTCGCCGTGGAAGACCGGGCGCTCGACGATCTTGTTCGGTCCGATGATCGCGACTTCGGGGCGGTTGATCACCGGTGTCGTGGCGATGCCGCCGAGCGGCCCGAGCGACGTGACGGTGAGCGTCGAGCCGCTGAGTTCCTCGCTCTTCGCCTTGCCTGTGCGTGCGGCGTCGGCGAGGCGCGTGATCTCGGCCGCGAGCTGCCAGACGTTGCGGTCCTGCGCGTCGCGGATCACGGGGACCATCAGCCCCGCGTCGGTCTGGGTCGCCATGCCGAGGTGGACGCGACCGTGGCGCGTGACCACGCCGGCCTCGTCGTCGTAGCGCGCGTTGATCATCGGGAAGTCGGGAACGGTGCGGCAGATCGCGACGATGAGGAACGGGAGCATCGTCAGCTTGGGGCGATTGCCGCGATTGGCGTTGAGGTCCGCGCGCATCGCCTCGAGCGCAGTGACGTCGATTTCCTCGACATATGTGAAGTGCGGTATGGCGCGCTTGGCGGCGGCCATGTTCTCGGCGATGCGGCGGCGCATGCCGATGACCTTCACGGCCTCGTCGTCGCGGGCGCGGCTGGCATGCGGGGGCTGGTAGCCTTGCGCGCTGCCGTAGCGGAGATAGGCGTCGAGATCGGCGTGGCGGATGCGGTCGGAGTCCGACTTCACCGCGGCGAGATCGATGCCGAGGTCCTTCGCCCGGGCGCGGACGGCGGGGGAGGCGAGGACGTGCTTCGACTCCTGCGCGCCCCCTCCTGCTTGCGCGAGGGGGCTGGGGGGTGGGCCCCCGCTCTCCACACCTTCATCGCTTGCGGTGGCCGGGCGCCCACCCCCGGCCCCTCCCGCAAGCGGGAGGGGAGCGACAGGAGTGGGCTCCACCACTTCCTCAACCCCCGGCGTCTCCGCCTCGACCTGTTCTTCGACTTCCTCGGCCGCGCCCTCTTCCTCGGTCTCGATCACCATCAGCGCCGAGCCGATCGCGACCTGCTCGCCGACTTCGCCCGCGAGCTCGAGCACCACGCCCGAGACCGGAGATTCCATCTCGACGGTGGCCTTGTCGGTCATCATGTCGGCGACCTGCTGGTCCTCCGAGACGCGGTCGCCGACCTTGACGTGCCAGGCGACGATCTCGGCCTCGGCGATGCCTTCGCCGATGTCGGGGAGGCGGAAAGTGAAACGTGCCATGGCCGATTTAATCCTTCAGGATCTTCTTGAGGGCCTCGCCGATGCGCACGGGCCCGGGAAAATAGGCCCATTCGAGGCTGTGGGGATAGGGCGTGTCGAAGCCGGTGACGCGCTCGATCGGGGCTTCGAGATGGTAGAAGCAGCGTTCCTGGACGAGCGCGGAGAGCTCGGCGCCGAAGCCCGAGGTGCGCGTCGCTTCATGGACGATCAGGCAGCGGCCGGTCTTCTTCACCGAGGCCTCGATCGCTTCGATGTCGAGGGGCACGAGCGTGCGCAGATCGACGATCTCGGCGTCCACGCCGAGCTCCTCGACCGTGGTCGCGACGACATGGACCATCGTGCCGTAGCAGAGGATCGTCACGGCTTCGCCCGGGCGGACCACCGCGGCCTTGCCCAGCTCGACGCGGTAATAGCCCTGCGGCACCTCGGCGCCCGGATGATCGGCCCAGGTCTTGGCGGGGCGGTCGTAATGGCCGTGGAAGGGGCCGTTGTAGATGCGCTTGGGCTCGAGGAAGAGGACGGGGTCATTGTCCTCGATCG
>DATLJJ010000177.1:0-21062 GCA_035538975.1 Sphingomonas sp.
CGCGATCAGTCCGGCAAGCACCAGAAGCAGCAACAGCCCCACCCCCAATGCCAACCGCCTTAGCACGGCGTCACTCCTGGAACACGGCCTGCGTGCCCGGCTTCACCATCAGCGCCAGCCGGGCGGCGTCCCAATTGGTCAGGCGGATGCAACCGTGGCTTTGCGTCCGGCCGATGGTCTGTGGCTCGGGCGTGCCGTGGATTCCGTAATGCTCCTTCGAGAGATCGAGCCAAACCACGCCCACCGGCCCGTTCGGCCCCGCGGGCAGCAGCGCCTTCTCGTCGTCGGCCTCGGCATCCCAGAAGAGGTCCGGATTGTAGTGGAACCTGGGGTTGGTATCGACGGCGTTGATCTTCCACTCGCCGATCGGCAGCGGATCGTGCTGGCTTCCCATGGTGGCGCTGAACTGCGCGACCAGCCGGTTGCCGGCGTCGTACACCTTCAGCGCCTTCTCCGACTTGTCGACCACCACATGGTCCGCCGCCGGCTGGCGCGCGTCGACGTTGAGATCATTCAGCGTCCGGCGCCATTCGGGCTTCCAGTCCCCCTCATAGTCGCGCGATTGCGGCAACACGTTGGGGAAGCGGAAGCTGGCGCCCGGCTCGATCGTGCCACCGCCCGGGTTGAGCTCGACCAGCACTTCGGGCGTGGTGTGGAACATCTCGGCCAGCTTCTCGAGCGGGCGGGTATAGGCGAGCGCCGGAAGCTTGGCCTGTTCCTCGGGATCGTCGGGAATGGGGTTGATGAAGGGCCCCTGCAGCCACGCATTCTCCACCGCCACGCGCACGAATGGCCGGCGCTCCCGATAGGGATGCAGCGCGCCGAGCGTCGCGCGATCGAGCTTGCCGGTCACGGGCAGGTCGCGCGTTTCCTGGAAAGCCCTGAGCGCGGCGGTGAGCGACTGCCCCTCGCGCCCGTCCACGATCCCAGGCGAGAAGCCGAGCGAATCGAGGATCACCTGCGCATGCATCACCGTCCAGTCGATCGGTGGCTTGCCTTCCTTCGGTGCCTTGGCCTTCGGTTGCGCAGCGAGCGGCGCGAACGCGATGGAAGCGAGCAGAACGGCGACACCAATGGATTTACGCAAGGGCAAGCTCCTGACCAACAAGGGTTAGTCAGGAGAACGAAGCCGATCCCCGGTTGTTTCCCGGCCTCGTCGCAGCCGCGGCATCAGCCGCCGAGCACCTCCCGGAACGCCCGGATTGCCGCAGCCTCGTCACCGCCCCAGACGGCACTCGATACGGCGAGAAAGTCCGCCCCCGCCTCGATCAGCGGCTTCGCATTTGCCGGCGTGATCCCGCCGATCGCAACGCAGGGCAGCTCGAACAATGCCGTCCACCAGCTCAGGATCGACAGCTCGGGACGATGGCGCGTCTCCTTGGTGGCCGTCGGATAAAAGGCGCCGAAGGCGACATAGTCGGCCCCTGCCTCGCCTGCTTCCATCGCCAGGTGGCGGCTGTCGTGGCAAGTGACTCCGATCTGCACCGAGGGGCCCAGGATCGAGCGTGCCTCGCGCGCGTCGCCATCCTCCTGCCCCAGGTGCACGCCATCCGCGCCGATCCGCTTGGCGAGACTGACGCTGTCGTTGACGATGAAGGCGACTTCGCGATCGGCACAGATCCGCTGCAGCGGCTCGGCCAGCCGTGCGGCCAGGTGCTGGTCCACATCCTTCACCCGGAACTGGAAGGCCGCGACCGGCCCGGCATCGAGCGCACGCGCCAGCCGATCCGGGAAGTCTCCGCTCACGTCTAGCGGCGAGACCAGATAGAGCTGGCACGGCGGCCGGCGATCGTCGCGCACGAACTGATCCGCAAAGCCCTCCAGCGCGTTGTCGGCGTCGAGGTCATCTTCGGGATCGTTCATGTCTCACTCCGGTTTTGCGGCGGTCCGCATTGGTTGTTCGGGCTGGATCTACCGCCATTGGCGTGGCCGCTTCTACCCCGAGAAGCTCGCGGTCAAGAAATGGTTCGCCTTCTATGCCGAGCATTTCGATACGGTCGAGATCAACAACAGCTTCTACCGCCTGCCTAAAGCAGAGACCTTCGATATCTGGGCAGCGCAGGCGCCGCCGGGTTTCCGCTACGCCGTGAAGGCCAATCGTTTCCTGACGCAGGCCAAGAAGCTCAAGGATTGCGAGGAGCCGCTGCAGCGAATGATGCCCCCCTTCCGGCATCTGGGCAAGACGCTCGGCCCGATCCTCTACCAGCTGCCCCCGCGATTCCGGCTCAACCTCGAGCGGCTCGAGAGCTTCCTCGAACTCGTGCCAAAGGACGTGACCAACGTCTTCGAATTCCGCGACAAGAGCTGGTACACGGACGAGGTGTTCGCGCTGCTCGAACGCCATGGCGCAAGTTTCTGCGGGCACGATATGCCGGGTCTGGAGAGCCCCCGCCTCGCCGTCGGCCCTGCCGCCTATCTCCGCTTCCATGGCGGCCAAGGCAAATATTGGGGCCGCTATCCGGACGAGGCGCTGCTCGCCGCGGCCGACTGGATCGCCGCCGAGGCGCGCGCGGGACGCGAGGTCTGGGCCTATTTCAACAACGATACCGAAGGCGCCGCGATCGAGGACGCGCTGACGCTCAAGGCGATGGTGGCGCAGGCGATGCGCTAGCCGGTTCAGCGCGGAGGCGGGCTCAGCCGTCCCACGGGACGCGTCTCGGCGCTGATCTCGAAGGCCGCGATCAGCGGTCGTCCCTTTGCGATCGCCGCGCGGACCGACGGTAGCTCGAGCGACGCCTTGTGGCTGGCGGCGTTGTCCCAGATCTCGGTGATCCAGATACCGTCGGGATCCTTGGCGTCTTCGGCGATCAGATAGGCGAAGCACCCGGGCATCGACTCGGTGCCGCTGGTCAGAATCCCGATCAGCTCGGCGCGCTTGCCGGGCTGCGCCTTCATCTTGCCGATCATGCCGAAGGTCGGCAGCGTCTCTTCCATCTCGGGCGTCTCCTGCGCAAAAGCCGCGCCGCCCAGCATCGCCACGGCCAGGCCGGCAAGCACGGGGCGGCGCGCGCTGATCATGCCGGCACCGCGACCTTGTCGGTCGAGGACACGTAGATCTCGTCGATCGCCTCGCCCAGCGCCTTGTCGAACTCGGCGTCGCTCATCTGGTGGCGCAGATCCTCGAGCAATGCACGGCTGAAGCTCGCGATCATGCCGCGATTCTTGGCCAGCTCGGCACACGCTTCCGGCCGCTTGTATCCCCCCGAAAGCGCGACCACGCGCAGCACGCGCGGATGGTCTACCAGCGGACCGAACAGCCCGGCATCGGCGGGAATCGAGAGCTTGAGCATCACCTTGTCGTCACCCGGCAGTGCGTCGAGCGCCTTGAGCAGTTCGTCGAGCAGGATGCTGTCCGCCTGGGCGCGCTCGGGGCTCTTGATGTTCACTTCGGGCTCGATGATCGGCACCAGCCCGCCGGCGAGCACCTGGCGCGCGACTTCGAACTGCTGCGTGACGATCGCGGCGATGCCCTCGCGATTGGCGAGGTTGATCACCGAACGCTCCTTGGTGCCGAACACGCCCAGGCCCCGGGCGCGCGCGAGCAGCGCGTCCAGCTCGGGCATCGGCTTCATCAGCTGCACGCCGTTCGCTTCGGCCTCCAGCCCCTTGTCGATCTTGATGAAGGGCACCACGCCCTTGTCGATCAGCGCCTGCGGGGTCGGCTTGCCGCCCACCTGACCGTCCATCGTCCGCTCGAACAGGATCGCGCCGATCACCTTGTCGCCGGTGAACGCAGGCGACGAGATGATGCGGCTGCGCATCTGGTGGATCAGGTCGAACATTTCGGCGTCGTTGGACCAGGCGCCCTCCTCGATGCCATAACCTTTGAGCGCCTTGGGCGTCGAGCCGCCGCTCTGGTCGAGCGCGGCGATGAAGCCCTTGCCGTTGGCGATCTTGGCGGTCATCTCGGAAGCGTTCATTGCGTTCTCCAGCCGATTGTCAGGTCGCAACCTCGAACGCGCCACCACGGGCTGCGCTCCGATTCGCTGCGCTAATCATTTCGCTATTGCAGCGAGAAACGCGGGGCGGAAGGCTGACAACGATAGCCAGCGGCCCGACGACGGTTACGCGCGATGATTTGCCGCGCCGGCCGGCCGGTCGATCGCGTATGTCACGGTGTCGCCGAGCGGATCACCGGACGCGAAGAGCGGGTGGTGGAAGTCGAAGCCCGGCAGATAGACCATGCCCAGCCGCACCATCAGTCCACGGCTCCTCTCGTTGCCCGCCGACGTGATCGCGACGATGCGCGGGGCATCGGTATTCGCCCACGCCCATTCGATGCAGGCAACCGCTGCCTCGCGCGCATAACCCCGGCCCCAGTAGGGCGTGGCCAGCGTCCAGCCGATCTCGAGCTCGCCTTCGATCGGCGTGTCCTCGGCACCCGGCTTGAGCCCGCAGAAGCCGATCACCGCGCCGTCCTCGCGCCGCTCGACCGCAAGGAAGCCGAGTCCGTCGCCCCGATAGCGGTCGTGCTTCGCAAGCACCGCGTCGCTGGCCTCGGCGTCCTTCACCGGCCCCAGATCCGCCATCACTTGCGGGTCCGCCCACATGGCGTAGAGCGCCGGCCGGTCGCGCGGCTCGGGCACGCGCAGGATCAGCCGCGCACTCTCGATCACGCGCCGAGCAACCGTGCAGCGAGCGGTGCGTGATAGGTCAGCACGCCCGAGCAGCCCGCGCGCTTGAACGCCATCAGCGTCTCGAGCACCAGCGCCTCGCGCTCACCCGCCCCGGCCGCGGCGGCCGCTTCGATCATCGCATATTCGCCCGAAACCTGGTACGCGAAGACAGGTACCTGGAACTCGCTCTTCACACGCAGTATGATGTCGAGATAGGGCAGCCCCGGCTTGACCATCACGCTGTCCGCCCCCTCGGCGAGGTCGAGCGCGACCTCGCGCAGCGCTTCCTCGGCGTTTGCGGGGTCCATCTGATAGGTCTTCTTGTCGCCCTTGAGCAGGCCGCGCGAGCCCACCGCGTCGCGGAATGGCCCATAGAAGCCGCTCGCATATTTGGCCGCATAAGCCATGATCTGCACGTTGACGTGGCCGTTCGCTTCCAGCGCGCCGCGGATCAGGCCGATGCGGCCGTCCATCATGTCCGACGGCGCGACGATGTCGGCCCCTGCCTCGGCCTGCACCAATGCCTGATCGGTCAGCACCGCGGCGGTGGTGTCGTTGAGCACATAGCCCGCTTCGTCGACGATCCCGTCGTGGCCGTGGCTGGTGTAGGGGTCGAGCGCCACGTCGGTCAGCACGCCCACCTCGGGAACCGCGTCCTTGATGGCGCGGATCGCGCGACACATCAGATTGTCGGGGTTGAGCGCCTCGCGCCCGTCGTCGGTGCGCAGCGCGGCGGGCGTGTTGGGGAAGAGCGCCAGACAGGGAATGCCCAGATCGCGAGCTTCGCGCGCGCGATCCACGATGCCCTTGAGTCCCCAGCGCGAGACACCGGGAAGCGAGGCGATGGGCTCCTCGGCCTCGCCCTCGGTAACGAACACCGGCCAGATCAGGTCGGCGGGGGTCAGGACCGTCTCGGCGTGGAGCCGGCGGCTCCAGGGAGCCGCGCGCGTACGGCGCAGGCGAAGCGCAGGATATTGACTCATGCGCGGCAGATGCGCCCTCAGCCCGTGGGTTGCAAGCGTCCCGCAGGCTCGGTGGTGGCGTGCACCTGCTCCTCGGCCTCGGGCTCGGGCGGCACCTCGAGCACCACGCTCCGCCAGCCGCCATAGCGGTAATAGAGCGCCGCCAGCACCAGCGAGCAGAGCGATCCGATCGGAAAGGAGAGCCACAGCGCGTCGGTGCCGAACCAGCGCTGGCCCAGCAGCGCGAAGCCGATGCGGATCGGGAAGAGCGTGATCGCCAGAATGATCAGCGGCGGGATCATCGCGCCGTTCGCACGCACGGTGGAGAACATCACCATCGTCGCGCCGAACATCACGAAGGTCCAGCTCGCGAGCAGCTGGATGTGCCGCGCGATTGCGATCGCCGGGCTCTCTCCGCCCAGGAACAGCGCCATCACGGGCCGGTCGAAGAGGATGATGGCGACGATGACGACCAGCGTGATCACGGTGTTGTAGATCAGGCCCGACCGCGTGATCGCGCCCACCCGGTCCCAGCGCCCGGCGCCGATGTTCTGCGCGGCCATGCTGGATACCGCCACGCCGATCGCCATCGCCGGCATCTGGATATAGGTCCAGAGCTGCTGCGAGACGGCATAGGCCGCGGCGGTATCCACGCCGAGCCGATTGACCAGCCCGATCATCGTGATGCCGGCAGTCGACATCACCAGCATCTGCGCGCCCATCGGCAGCCCCTTGGCGATGATCGTGCGGATCAGCGCGCCTTCCGGGAGCAGATAACGCAGCTCACGCCCGCGCAGCCGGATCGGCAAGTCGCGCCAATAGACATAGACCAGCAGTCCGGCCGAGGAGACGAGGCCCGCGAGCAGCGTGGCCGTGGCCGATCCGGCGATTCCCATCCGCGGGAACGGCCCGATCCCCGCGATCAGCAGCGGGTTGAAGGTCGAGTCGATCAGCACGCTCAGCACCATGAACCACAGCGGCGTCACGGCGTCGCCCGCGCCGCGCAGGCTCATCTGGATGAGCACGCCGAGCATCGAGAAAGGCAGACCGAGGAAGATCACGCGGAGATAGGCGAGCGCCATCCCCTGCGCCTCGCCCGGGGTCGCGAGCAGACGCAGAATCTGCGGGGCGAACAGCCAGCCGACGATCGCGATCGCCACCGCGCCGGCCATGACGAGCCCGACCGCCGACCCGAAGGCGCGCCGCGCCGCCTCGACGTCATGCCTGCCCATCGACTGGCCGATCAGGATCGTCGCGGCCATGCCGAAGCCGAACACCGCGGAGAACATCAGGAACATGATGATGTTGGCGTTGCTCGTCGCCGCGAGCGCCTGCTCGCCAAGGAAGCGCCCGACCCAGATCGAATTGATCGATCCGTTGAGCGACTGGAGGATGTTCGAGCCCAGCGTCGGCAATGCGAAAAGGAGCAGGGTCTTGCCGATCGGCCCCTGTGTCAGATCGCGTGTGGCGGGGCGGCTCGGCGGCATGCACTCTCCATTGGGCGGCGGATCGTCGTGTCCGCGACAAGCGTTGCCTGCCCGATACGTTCCGTCGGTGGAAAGGCAATATGGAGGTAACGAGTGCGCGCGCGGCGATGGTCGTCAACACACGGTCGCGCCGCGGGCAGCAATGGTTCGAGCGCGCCTGTGCACGATTCGAGACGCTGGGCTTCGCCGTCGATGCGCATGCGGTCACGGACCCTGCCGAGCTGCCGGCCGCGACCGAGCGCGCCCTCGCCTCGCGCCCCGAGCTGCTGATCCTTGGCGGTGGCGACGGGACGATAAGCTCGCTGGTGGATCTGATGGTGGGAAGCAAGGTGCGTCTCGGCGTGCTCCCGCTCGGCACCGCCAACAGCTTCGCCCGCTCGCTCGGCATCCCGCTGGATATCGACGGCGCAGTGGAGACGATCGTCCACGGCAGGCCGCGCCGGATCGATCTCGGAATGATCGGCGACGACTATTTCGCCAACGCCGCGGCGATCGGCCTCTCACCCCGGATCGCGCAGACCGTGCCGCACGGGGTGAAGCGCTGGTTCGGCCGTGCCGGCTATCTCGCCTGGGCGGCGATCCAGTTCCTGCGCTTCCGTCCCTTCACGCTCGTCGTCGGTACCGGCGCCGACGCGAAGCGGCTACGGGTGGTCGAAGTGCGCATCTCGAACGGCCCCTTCCACGGGGGCACCGAACTCGTCGAGTCGGCCGAAGTCGACAGCGGCGTGATCGTCGTCCAGGCAGTGAAGGGTCATGTGAAACGGCGGCTGGTGCGCAACTGGGCGGCCTCGGTGCTGCGGCTGGAGGCGCGGCACGAGGATACCGTCGAGTTCACCGGCAAGACGCTGCACATCGCCACCGAGCCGGTGCTGCCGATCTCGATCGACGGCGAAGTGCTCGCGAAGACGCCGGCGGTCGCACGGATCGCCGCCGGCGTGATCGAAGTGATGGTGCCGGCCGAGCCCTAGCCGAGCCGCGCCAGCGCAGCGGCGAGGCGTTCGGCCTCCGCGGCCTTCTCGGCGTGATCGGCGCGCGCCTTCTCCACCGCCTCGGGCTTGGCCCGCTCGACGAAGCTGGGGTTGCCCAGACGCCCGGCGAGCCCGTCGCGCTCCTTCTCGGCCGCGGCGATCGCCTTGGTCAGGCGCGCGCGCTCGGCTTCGAGGTCGACCACGTCGCCCAGCGGCAGCACATAGGTCGCCTCGTCGACGATGATCTGGAGCGCCCCGCCTGCGGGAGCATCGCCGCTTGCTTGGTCGACGCGCGCGAGCCGCGCCAGCGCTGCCTCCTGCCGCGTGAGCCGCGCGACCGTCTCGGCCGAGGCGTCGCGGACATGGACCGGCAGCCGGGCACCCGGCGGAACGTTGAGTTCGGTACGCGCGGCGCGGATCTCGCTCACCAGCCGGATCAGCCAGTCGATCTCCTGCGCCGCGGCGGGGTCGAGCGCGCGGGCGTCGGCCATCGGCCATTTCGCGACGATCAGCTCGTGGTCGCGCGGACCCATCTTCGACCAGAGCTCTTCGGTGATGAAGGGCATGAACGGATGGAGCATGACCAGGATCTGGTCGAGCACCCAGCCCGCCACTGCGCGGGTCTCGTCGGCGCCCTCCACGCCCTCGCCCTGCAGCACGGGCTTGATCAGCTCGAGGTACCAGTCGCAGAAGCGGCTCCACACGAACTGATAGATCGTGTTGGCGGCCTCGTCGAAGCGCAGCTCGGCGAGCGCGAGGTCGATCGCCTGCACGGTCGCAACGGTCTCGGCGATGATCCAGCGGTTAACCGCCAGGCTCGCGGTGGGCGGCTCGAGCGTGGTGCTCGCGCCGATGCCGTTCGACTGGCAGAAGCGCGCGGCGTTCCAGAGCTTGGTCGCGAAGTTGCGATAGCCCTCGATCCGCTTCTCATCCATCTTGATGTCGCGGCCCTGGCTCTCCATCGCCGCCATGAAGAAGCGCAGCGCGTCAGCGCCATATTTGTCGATCAGGCCGAGCGGATCGACCGTGTTGCCCTTGGACTTGGACATCTTCTGTCCGTCCGCGGCGCGCACCAAACCGTGGAGATACAGGGTCTTGAACGGCACTTCCTTCATGAAGTGCAAGCCCTGCATCATCATCCGCGCATCCCAGAAGAACAGGATGTCGAAGCCGGAGATGAGCACGTCATTGGGGTAGCGCCCGCCGAGCGTCGGATCGCCGTTCTCCGGCCAGCCCATCGTCGCGAAGGGCCAGAGCGCGGAGGAGAACCACGTGTCGAGCACGTCGTTGTCGCGGGTGAGCGTCACGCCCTCCCCGGCTTGCGCCTGCGCCTCTTCCTCGGTCTCGGCGACGAAGACGCTGCCGTCCCCGGCATACCAGGCCGGAATCCGGTGTCCCCACCAAAGCTGGCGGCTCACGCACCACGGCTGGATGTTCTCCATCCAGTTGAAATAGGTCTTTTCCCAGCTTTTCGGCACTACCCTGGTCGCGCCCGAGCGCACCGCCTCGATCGCCGGCTTCGCCAGCGTCGCCGCGTCGACATACCATTGGTCGGTCAGCCACGGCTCGATCACCTGACCCGAACGGTCGCCAAAGGGCGTCGCGATCGTGCGCGGCTCGGCGTCGTGCTCCACGCCTTCCTTGTCCACATGCGGCACGAGGAAACCCTCGGCCTTGAGCCGCTCGACCACGAGCTTGCGGGCCTCGAACCGATCGAGCCCGAGCAGTTCCTCGGGGATCAGCCCGTCGCTCGTCTGGGCGATCCGCGCCTTGGCATCGAGCATGTTGAGCATCTCGCCCGGCTTGATGCCCGCGCGTTTGCCTACCTCGAAGTCGTTGAAGTCATGGCCCGGCGTGATCTTGACCGCGCCCGATCCGAGTGCCGGATCGGCATGCTCGTCGGTGACGATCGGCACCAGCCGCCCGGTGATCGGCAGCCGCACATTCTTGCCGACAAGCGCCTTGTAGCGCTCGTCGTCGGGATGCACCGCCACCGCCATGTCGGCGAGCATCGTCTCCGGGCGCGTCGTCGCGACCTGGATGAAGCCGCTGCCATCCTCGAGCGGATAGCGCAGGTGCCAGAAGCTGCCCTTGACGTCCCTGGTCTCGACCTCGAGGTCGCTGATCGCGGTGCCGAGGCCCGGATCCCAGTTCACCAGCCGCTTGTCGCGATAGAGCAGGCCCTGACGATAGAGCTCGACGAACACCTTGAGGACGGCCTTCGAGAAGCCCTCGTCCATCGTGAAGCGCTCGTTTGCCCAGTCCATCGAGCAGCCGAGCCGGCGGAGCTGGCGCGTGATCGTGCCGCCGCTCTCTTCCTTCCACTTCCAGACGAGATCGACGAATTGCTCGCGCGAATAGTTGGTGCGCTTGTCCTGCCGCTCGTTGAGCTGGCGCTCGACCACCATCTGCGTCGCGATGCCGGCGTGGTCGGTGCCGACCACCCAGCGCGCGTCCTTGCCCTTCAGCCGCGCATGGCGGACGAGCACGTCCTGCAGCGTGTTGTCGAGCGCATGGCCGATGTGCAGACTGCCGGTGACGTTGGGCGGCGGGTTGACCAGCGTCCAGGGATCGGCGCCGGGCCGCTCGGGCGCGAACAGGCCGCCCTCCTCCCAATGCTGGTACCAGCGGGATTCGATCTCGGCGGGGTCGAAGGTCTTGGGAAGCTCGGTCATGGTGCGGGGGCTCTACCGGGGCCTCGCGCAAATGAAAAGGCGGCCCCCGAAGGGACCGCCTGAAGGGCTGGACGAGAGCCCGGAGTTCTACACCGTGTTTCGATCCACCGTCGTGCGCGGGGTCGGCGCAGCGGCAGGAGCCGGCGGAGCCGAAGCCTTGATCACAGGTTTTCCCACCGCCGCGCAGTCGCCCGAACTCTGCGAGACGACTTTCGGTTCCGCGCCGGACCCATAGGAGATCATCTGGACCGATTGGGTGCAGCCCGAACCGTTGCCGCTGGAGGTCGACACATAGGAATAGCGCATCGTGCCCGCGGGCAGCGCGCGCGCCGCCGCGTTGTCGAGCTTCGCGCCCGCACCCGCGGGCTGGCGCGCGAGCATCTGCGCCTGCTGCATCATTGCCGCCATCTGCCGGTCCATCTCGGCGAAGGCGCGATCGAAAGCGGCGAATCGTGCGGGCATCGGGTCCACCACGACCACGGGCACCGCGACACGCTGCATCGGCACCACCGAAACCTGCGGCGCCTGATCGCCGGTGTAGCGGATCTGGACGACTGACCCCTCGGGCACCGCCACCTTCACAGTCTGCATTTCCTGCGCCGCGGCAGCGCCGCCGGTGAGCAGAACCAGACCAAGGCCGGCACATGCCAGCTTCGAAATTTTGCGCATGGATATCCTCCGCTCAGCTGTCGAACAGGGAGCGCCGAAGCTAGGCCGCCAAGCTGAACGCAGGATGAAAAACGCTCCCCCTCCCTCCTGCGGGAGGGGGAGCCGTTCATCAGCGCGCGGGCTCGCCCTTCCCCGTCCAGCGGCCCAGCCAGCCGAGCACTTCGCCGTACCACTGCATGGAGTTGCGCGGCTTGAGCACCCAGTGGTTCTCGTCGGGGAAGACGAGCAGCCGCGAGTCGATGCCGCGGCGCTGGAGCGCAGTGAAGGCCGCGAGCCCCTGCGTATAGGGAATGCGGAAGTCGCGCTCGGAAGTGATGACGAGTTGGGGCGTCCGCCACTCGGTGACGTGGTTGACCGGGTTCCAGCGCTCGAAGGCCGCCGGGTCCTCGTAATAGGCCTTGCCGCCGTGCTCCCACTCGTCGAACCACAGCTCCTCGGTCTCATAGGCCATGGCACGCGCGTCGAAGACGCCGTCGTGCTGGACGATGCACTTGAACCGGTCGGGCCATTTGCCCTCGATCCAGTTCATCATGAAGCCGCCATAGGAGGCGCCGAGCGCGCACGCGTTGTCGCCGCTGAGCCAGGGGAATTTGGTCGTGGCGGCGTCGAGGCCCTTCTGCAGGTCCTCGAGCGGCCAGCCGCCCCAATTGTTGCGGATCGCATCGGTGAAGGCCTGGCCGTAGCCGGTGCTCCCGTGGAAATCGACCGACACCACTGCATAGCCGGCGCCGGCGAACACTGCCGGGTTCCAGCGATAGGACCAGCTGTTGTTGCTCGACCCCTGCGGCCCGCCGTGGACGATGAAGGCGATCGGCGCCTTCTGCCCCTCGGCAAGCGCGGTCGGACGCACCGCATAACCCCAGACCTTGTCGTTGTTCGCGCCGGTGAAGCTGAAGCGCTCGACTTTCGGCATTTCGATGCCCGCCAGTCTCGCCGCGTTGACCGAAGTCAGCCGCTCGCTCTTGCCGCCGGAGAGACGATAGAAATCGTCGGGGGCCGTAAGGCTGTTCATCGAGTAGACGACGCCGCTGCGGATCGGCACCACCGCCGAGACGACGCCCTCGCCGGTCAGCCGCGTGACCTTGCCGCTCGATGCGTCGACCGCGAAGATCGGCTCTTCCTGCGTGTCCTGCGCAGTCACGTAGAGGCGCTTGCCGTCGGGCGCCCATGCGATCGAGGCGACCGAACGGTCCCAGTCCTGCGTCAGCGCGCGCACTTCGCCGGTCGCGAGGTTGCGCAGCTTGAGCACCTGCCGGTCCGACTCATAGCCCGCCCGCGCCATCGAGGCCCAGGCCAGCCATTTGCCGTCGGGCGAGACCGCGGGCAGCGTATCGGTGCCGTCATTGTCCGCGGTGAGGTTCACCGGCGCGGTCGATCCGTCCGCGGGCGCGGCGAAGATGTCGAGGTTGGTCGAGGTCGCCTCGATCCGTCCCGCCTCACGCAACGCGAAATAGACCGTCTTGCCGTCGGGCGACCAGGCGAGTTCCTCGCCACCGCCAAAGGGCCTCGAGGGCGTGTCGCCGACCAGTTCGCCGACGATCGGCGTGCCGTTGCCGGTCGATCCCTGCGAGCCGAAGGGCAGCACGAAGAGCTGCGAGCGAGTGCCGTCAGCCCATGTGTCCCAATGGCGCACGAAGAGTTGGTCATAGACGCGGCCGGAGCCGGCATAAGGATCCTTCTTGACCATCGGCGGCTCGAGGCTTGGCGCGCCCGGCTTGCGGTCGGCCCAGACGAGCAGCTTGTCGCCGGTCGGCGCGACCTTGAAGCCGCTGAACCCGCCGGGGATGCGGCCGAGCTGCACCGGCGCACCGCCGGTCACCGCGACGCTCCACACAGCGTCCTCTCCGCCCTTGTCGGACTGGAACCACACGGTCTTGCCGTCGGCGGAGAATTGCGGGGCAGTCTCGTTCACCTCGGCCTCGGCGACGAGCTTCTCGGGCGCGGCGCCCTTCTTCGTCAGGTCGAGCCGCCACAGATCGTACCGGCCCTTGTTGGCGGCAAGATCGGTCTCACGCTGTTGCCAGACCAGCCAGTGCCCGTCGGGCGAGACCGCGGGGGCCCCGACTCGCGAGAGCGTGACGACGTCCTGGATGGTGATGTCCCGGGCCGCGGCCGGCGCGGCAGTGAATGCGAGCGCGACGCCCGCGAGCAGGAGATGCTTCATGCAGCGAGATAGAGCAAAGCGGCGCGGCGTGCGCAATATATGTTCAAACGAACCCCGCCGCGGCGAGCTAAGTCGGATCCAGCTGGGTCGAAAGCGCTTGCACCCCGCGAAGGCCGGGGCCCAGTTGCAATGCCGTCGACGTACCGCCGGAACACCGCACGACCGCGCGGCAACCAGGCCCCGGCACAAGGCCGGGATGACACCGAGGTCAGGAAATCACCGCCCGCCGGTGATCCGCGAGATCTCGCGTGCCACCATCGCCTCGACGATCTGCGGCAGGTTGGCGTCGAGCCAGTCGCGCAGCATCGGCTTGAGCAGCTCGCGGACGAGGCCTTCGAGCGTGTCCGATCCGGGCACGTCGGGTTTCACCACGATGCGCGACAGCGCCTCGAGCGGCTGGCGGGTCGCCTCGACGGCCTGTTCGGAGAGAATCGGCTCGACGCCGGCCCGGGGCGCGGGCGCTGCGGGCTTCGGCTGTTCGTCGGCCACCGACTGGCTCAGCTCGAGGACCTCGTGCGGAGCCTCGTCCGATGCAGTCGCGGCATCCTCGGCCGGCGCAGGCGCGGGGCGGCTGCGGCGCGCGCGCGCGCCGACTGCCGCATCGCCTTCCTCGGCGATGATGCGCTTGATGGAGGAGAGGATCTCCTCCATCGAAGGCTCGGCGCTGATATCCCCCATAGCCGGCACCTTCT
The DNA here is from genome assembly GCA_035538975.1 of Sphingomonas sp. GTDB lineage: Bacteria > Pseudomonadota > Alphaproteobacteria > Sphingomonadales > Sphingomonadaceae > Sphingomonas. Next base: position 14,234 of record DATLJJ010000177.1, read on the forward strand.
CCTCAAATGGCCCCGGCCGTCTCAATCAGGGATTCGAGCCGTTCGTGTCAACGGGGCGCTGCAACAGGGGCTCCAATGCGCCAGGGGCCACATTGGCTCCCTGCGCCGGCGTTCCGCGCGTCGGCGTGCCCACCGGTTTGGGCTCGGGATCGTCGTTCCAGTCGCTCCAGCTGCGCCGGACGCGCTTGTAGTTGGCGGCCGGATCGTAGAGCGGGCCGCCCTCGAGCCCCAGGTCCTTCGCCTCCGCGCGGCCCATCGACGCGAGCAGCGTGAAGCCCGCGACATAGGCGTCGCGCTCGGCGGTCACGTAATTGACCTGCGAGTTGAGCAGCTCCTGCTCGGCGTTGAGGATGTCGAGGATGGTGCGCGTGCCGACGCTGTTCTCGGCACGGACGCCCTCGAGGCTGAGGCGGTTGGCCTCGACCGCGACGCGCGACGATTCGATCACGCGCAGCGACGACTGATAGCCCGCGAAGGCCGAACGCGCCTGTGCGATCACGCCGCGCTCGGTGAGCGTCACCTGCTCGATCGCGGCGGCCTGGCGCGCCTGTGCCTGACGCACCTGCGCGGCGGGGCGCCCGCCCTGGAACAGCGGCAGCGAGAGCTGCGCGCCGATCGTGGTCGAGAAGCCGTCGCCGCTCGCACCCTGCGCCGCCGCGGCGGCCGGGGTCGAGCCGAGATAATTATAATAGTTGCCGCCCACGCCGACGCTCAGCTGCGGCAGGCGACCGGCCCGCGCGACGCTGACGTCGTAGCGGCTGGCGTCGCGGGCGAGCTGCGCCGCTTCGAGGAAGGGATTGTTGCCGAGCGCGATCTGCTCGGCGGTCACCACGTCGTCGGGCAGGTTCGGCAACGGCGGCGGCGGCGCGAGCACGCCCGGGGGCGAGCCGATGACGCGGATGTAGTTCTCGCGGCTGCCGATCAGCCGGGCCTCGGCGCTCCGCAGCTGGCTCTGCGCGAGCGCGAGCCGCGCCTCGGACTGGGCGACATCGGTGCGGGTCAGATCACCCACTTCGTACCGGTCGCGCGTCGCCTGGAGGTTCACTTCCAGCACATGGACGTTCTGCTGGTTGAGCCGGACGATCGCCTCGTCGCGGATCACGTCGACATAGGTCGTCACTGCCTGGGTGAAGACGTCCGACTCGGCCCCGCGAAGGTTCGCCTGGCCAGCCTCGACTCGCGTCTCGGCAGCGCGGACCGAATTGCGCACCGCACCGCCGCTGTAGACCGGCTGCGACAGGTTGATGCCCAGCGTCCCCTGCCGGCTCGGCGAGATCGCGTTGGCATCGGTGTCGTAGATGCTGGTGTTCACCGATCCGGTGGCGTCGGCGCCCGGCAGGCCGCGCGAGCGGGCGATCGGGACATTCTCGTCGTTGGCGCGCTGGTTGGCGCGTTCGGCCTGCAGGTCCGGATTGGTGTTATAGGCCTCGACCAGCGCGTCGCGCAGCGTCGTGGTGGGTGCGGGAGCCGGAGCCGGCGTGGCGGTCTGCACCGTCACACGGGCAGTCGTGCCCTGCCGCGTGGTCGTGGTCTGCGCGACGGCAGGCATGGCGAGCGCCGTCAGGCTGACGCCCAGGAAAAGAGAGCAAAATCGCATCAGCGTCTTCTTCTTGTCAGAATTGGAAGGTCCGTAGGCGTCGGAAACCAGGCAGTTCGGCACATTCGATATCGAGGAAATCGAGGAGCCCGAAGCCCCCTTCTGTACGGCGACCCTTCGCGAGGCGCGTGACGCCCCGATCGATCACGCCGGTGACGACTCGGCCACCGATCTTGACCTGTTCGACCAGCGCGTCGGGCACATGCTCGACCGCGCCGTCGATCACCAGCAGATCATAGGGCGCGCCCGCCGGCCAGCCGGCGTTGAGCGGCCCCTGCACCAGCTCGACCTTCGCCTCGCCGGCAAGTCCGGCGCGTGCGACCGCGACCAGCGCATCCTCTTCCTCCAGCGCCACCACCGATTTGGCGAGCAGCGCGAGCACCGCGGCGGCATAGCCCCCGGCGGCGCCGACCAGCAGCACGTGATCGTTCGGCTGGACCTGCGCCTCGGTAATCAGCCGCCCCGTGGCGAGCGGCGAATTGTGGTACCGGCCGCCCACGAGCGGGAGCAGCGTGTCGCGATAGGCGATCGCGCGGTGCTCGGGCGGCAGGAACGCCTCGCGCGGCACCTTGGCCATCGCCTCGACCACGCGCGGGTCGTTGACGGCGTTGGTGCGCAGCTGGCTCGCCACCATCGCATGGCGCATCGCCTCGAAGCGGTTCGCCTCGGCGGGCGCAGGGTCGACCGAAAGGGCCATCATCACTCCGGCTATCTGGCACAGCCGTGTTAGCTGTGCAATACACTTATTGAAGACGCTGCGCTTCTATCGCGGTGCAGCGTGATCGCCAAGCGACTTGCCACGCCATCCTGTCCGGACGCAAACTCGCAGGATCGGGGCGCCTCGCGTTAACCTTTTGTTGAGAAAGGTTACGGCAGAGTAAAGAAAGCTTAACGCCACAGCGGGCGCTGAACGCAGGAAAGGTATATGGAGCAGGAGGGCGACCCGCTGGGGTCCTTGATCGCGCGCCGGGTGCTCGAGCACCTGGTCGACTGGTGGCCGACGCCGCGGGATGTCGAGGCCCGCTCCTTCGCGCTGACCGGCGCCGACCGCGATCGCGACCTGCTGACGGTGATGGAGGCGCTCTGCGACGCGGGCCTCGTGATGTACGAGGCGATCGTGATGCGCGACGGCACCCCCTGTTTCCGCGACACAATGGTAACCAAAAGCGGCTTCGCGGCGCTCCAGGCGATGCAGCGGAGGGATCCGGGGCCGCGCTGAAATCCTAAATGCGCGCTTCGAGCTCGGCCTTGGCGCTGAGGCGCAGCTCGAGCGACTCGGTGACGAGCCTGGCGAGCAGCTTGAGATCGGCGATCGTCGGGGCGTCGATGTCGCGGACGGAGTCGTCGAGAACGGCGAGCATACCGAGCTTGCGCCCCTCGCCCACTGCGATCGGAACCGCCGCGTAGAAGGGCACGGCATTCTCCATCGCGGTCTCGGGATCGGCAAGCAGGCCGGGATCGACGTGGCGCGGCGTCGTGCCCGGGCGCACGAACACCGAAGTGCTCACCGGCTGGCGGTTCGCACCGGCCGCGTGCTGACCGGCGTCGGACCAGAATCCCTCGGCATCGGTGAGATTGACCACTGCCATCACGGTCCCGCACCGGTTGGCGGCCAGCTCCGCGATTGCAGCGAAGGCGCCGTCGCCCGGCGGCGACAGCAGGTCGGTGCCTTCCCCCCCTGTGCCCCACGTTCCTGCGGCACGCCCTTCCGGCGAATTCTCTTCTGCGACCACAATGCCCCCCGGTATTGTCTATAGCCGTAACGATTAGCGAATCTTCCCCCCGCCGCAATCAGCGCGCCGGACAGGCGCTTCATAACGGCACAATGTGCACGACTTGAACCTAGGAGTTGACACGAGGCGACCGGGCAGCGCATTGGCGCGCCTCACCTCCCGGATGGCCCGATGGCGGAGTGGTGACGCAGCGGACTGCAAATCCGTATACGCCGGTTCGATTCCGGCTCGGGCCTCCATCTCCTCGCATCCCCCAGGCAGCAAAAAAGGCGCCTGCGGTTTAGCGCAAACGCCTTTCCTGAATGTTTCTGCAGATTAGCGGCGGCAGTTGCTGCCCCCGCGCTCGATCTCGCGGCCGGCGAGCGCGCCTACGCCCGCGCCGATGATCGTGCCGGTGGTGCTGCGACCGCGCCACGAGCTGCCGCGCCCGATCTCGCCGCCGAGCAGACCGCCCGCGATCGCACCCAGGATCGTGCCCGTGGTGCCGTCGCTGCAGCGGCGATAGCGATGACGATACGAACGGTCGTCGCGATAGCTGCGATAGCCGTCACGATAGTCGCGGCGATAGCCGTCGCGATAGTCGCGCTGATAGCCGTCGTAATAGCCACCGCCGTAGCGCTGCGCCGCGGCCGGAGTGGCAGCCATGCCGCCGATGGTGACGCTGGCGGCGAGCGCTGCGGTGATCAGATGCTTCTTCATCTCGTCCTCCTTCGGGGGCTTTCGACTGCCTCCATCGAAGACGCTTGTGCCACGAGTCGCGTGCAGCGCGGCTGAACGCGGCCGTTAGCCGTTGTTAATGCGCCATTCCCTCGGCTCCGCTTCCCCGCTAGCCTCGCCCCATGGGCGAACTGCTGCTGGTCATCGACGAAGGCACCACCTCCACCCGCGCGATGCTGTTCGAGCCTTCGGGCAAGTGTCTTGGTTGGGAAGCGGCCGAGCTGACCCAGCACTACCCCGCGCCCGGACTGGTCGAGCACGACGCCGCCGAGATCTGGGAACGGACCCGCGCCTGCGCCGCCGCGATGGTGGAAAAGGCCGGCGGGCCCGACGCGATCGCCGCGATCGCCATCACCAACCAGCGCGAGACCATCGTCTTCTGGGACAAGACCACCGGCCAGCCGCTCGCCCCCGCGATCGTCTGGCAGGACCGGCGGACCGCCGGGATGTGCCGCGAATGGCGCGAGGCCGGCGAGGAGCCGGGCGTCCAGGCGCGCACCGGGCTGCTGCTCGACCCCTATTTCTCGGGCACCAAGATCGCCTGGGCGATGGCCAACTGGCCCCAGCTCCGCGAAGCCGGCGACCGGTTGGCGATCGGCACGATCGAGAGCTGGCTGGTCTGGAAGCTCACCGGCGGGCTCCATATTACCGACGCGACCAACGCCTCGCGCACGCTGCTGATGGGGCTGGGCTCAGGCGGCTGGAGCGACGGGCTGCTCGGCATGTTCGATGCCCCCCGCAACGCGCTGCCCGAGATCGTCGACTGCGCAGGCCGCTTCGGCACTACCAGCCTGTTCGGCGGCAGCATCCCGATCTGCGGTCTCGCCGGTGACCAGCAGGCGGCGACGATCGGTCAGGCATGCCTGCGCAAGGGCGAGACCAAGGCGACCTACGGCACCGGCGCCTTCGTCCTCGCCAATGCCGGCGCCACCCCGCCCTCCTCGAAGAACCGGCTGCTCGCGACGGTGCTCTGGCAGCTCGGCGGGCGGCGCACCTATGCCATCGAAGGCGCGGTGTTCGTCGCCGGCAGCCTGATCCAGTGGCTGCGCGACTCGCTGGGGCTGATCGCCAGCGCGCCAGAGACCGAGGCGCTCGCCCGCTCGGTGCCCGACAATGGCGGCGCCTTTCTGGTGCCGGCGCTGAGCGGCCTCGGCGCGCCCTGGTGGGAGCCCGAAGCGCGCGCCGCGCTCACCGGCCTCAGCTTCGCCACCACCCGCGCGCACATCGTCCGCGCGGCGCTGGAAGCGATGGCGCACCAGAGCCATGACCTCAAACAGGCCTTCGCCGCCGACGGCGCCGACTGGGCGCGGCTACTCATCGACGGCGGCATGGTCACCAACGACTGGATCGCGCAGGACCTCGCCGACATGCTCGGCATCCCCGTCGATCGTCCCGACTTCGCCGAGACGACAGCGCTGGGCGCGGCGATGCTCGCGGGCGTGGGCTGCGGGATGTTCGCCGGACTGGAGGAAGCAGCGACGATGCGGGGCACGGGAAGAACTTTCGAGCCCGCCCTCGACCAGGCGGCGCGTGACACCAGGCTCCAGGGCTGGAAACAAGCCGTGCACAGCGTGATCGGCAACACCGGGGGAGACGACTAGCTGTGCTCTTTCTTGCCTATTTCGTCACGCTCGCGGCATTCTCTATCCTCTTCACGCGGGAAGTGATCGCCCCGGCGTCAGGGGCGGCATGCGACAAGCGGTGGCGGCTCTATGCGGGTGGCTTGAACGCCGTCAATCTGATCGCCGTGGTTGCCGCGGGCCTTTTGTTCGATCGCTGGATCGGCGGGCATTCGATCCTCAACCTTGCCGCGCGTGTCGATATCTTCAGCGGGAGCATCATCGCGTTCCTCGCATCCAGCTTGCTGGCCTATTGGATTCACCGGCTGCTGCACCACTCAAACCTGCTGTGGCGATGGATTCACCAGCTTCACCACAGCCCGTCGCGGATCGAGTCGCTGACTGCATTCTACGTCCACCCGTTCGACGCGCTCTGGGCGGCGCTGGCGAACGCCGTTGTCGCCTATCTCCTGCTAGGCGCAACGGCAGCGTCCGCCGGTCTGGCGCTGCTGTACGTCACGCTCTTCAATCTCTTCGCCCACGCCGACCAACGGACGTCGCATTGGCTCGGCGTACTGGTCCAGCGCCCGGAAATGCACCGTCTGCATCACGAACGCGGAGTGCACGCGGGCAATTATGGGTTGCCGCTCTGGGACCTGATCTTCGGCACTTGGCGGAATCCGCGACATACCGAAGTCACCTGCGGCTTCGCCCCCGACAAGGAAGTCTTGATCGGTCAGATGCTGATGCTGAAGGACGTCGACGGCTAGGCAGCCTCTTCCCCCGCGAACAGAGCCTTCAATTCGCCCTTCAGTATCTTCCCATTGGCATTGCGCGGCAGCGTCGCCTCCGCGAAGCGGATCGCCACGGGCACCTTGAACGCCGCGATGCGCGCGCGGACCCACTCCTGCAGCTCGGCTTCGCTGGCTTGCGTGCCCGGCGCGAGGTGGACCACCGCCACCGGCTCCTCGCCCAGCGTCTTGTGCGGGATGCCGATCAGCGCGCAGTCGGACACCGCCGGATGCGCGTAGAGAACGTCCTCGACTTCGACCGAATAGATGTTCTCGCCGCCGCGGATCACCATGTCCTTGGCCCGGTCGACGATATAGAGGAACCCTTCCTCGTCGAGCCGCGCGAGGTCGCCGGTACGCACCCAGCCGTCGACGAAGGTCTCGGCGGTCGCCTCGGGCTTGTTCCAATAGCCCTTCACGATCATCGGCCCC
>DATLJJ010000178.1:0-5635 GCA_035538975.1 Sphingomonas sp.
CACATTTTCACGTAATGGAAACGTGTAAAGGACAAGTAGTCGGCTTAAGCTTTAACGATGTACCAGGCGCCCAGAAGCCGCCCAGACACCGAGCCGCCGCCCACATGTCCCTTCATCTAAATCACTATGTCAAAGAGCGCAGTCTTTCGGACCCCGCCGGAGCGGCGTCTGGCGACTTTCGTCGCACAAACCGGCTAGAGCCTCGAAAGGCCTTTCGCCGAGATCGAAAGAGCTGGTGTCTTCAGTGCCGGCATTCGCCGTTCCGAAGAAGCGACCGACGCTGCCGCGCCGGGAGGCCGCCATCTATGGGGGGCGATCTGAGTCGTCAACCGGAAAAAACACGCATTCCGAAAAAAAATGCGTCGGCAGCGCTTTTCCGCCCCTACCCCGCTCTAGCGATCGAGCAGCCGGAGCCGCGCACCGGTGCGCTGCTGTCCGAGCAGCCGGGCGGCGGCATCAACCTCGCGCTCGACCACGCCTGCAGTGAACCGCGCGATCACACGCCGCGTACGGTGAAAGGCGGTCTGCGCGGGCGAATCGCGCTCGACCACCACGCGGCTCCCCCAATTCTCGGCGAGGGCACGAATCTGCGGAGGAAGCTCGCCCCTGCCCTGTTCGCCGCCGACCACCACCGAGGGAAAGGGCAGCCGGATACGCGGCGAGGCGAAGGTCTCGTTGAGTTCGGCCTCGTCGGCCTCTCCGTCGATCGGCTGAAACAGGATCGCCCCGGCGACTCGCGAGACGTAGGACGCAGGCGACAGCCGCGCCCACCAGGCGGTGGCATGACAGGCCGCTCCCTGTGCCAGCAGCAGCACCGCGCGATCGGCCTGTGTGACTGCAGCGTCGAGCTTTGCGCCAAGCAGGTTGCGCTCGGCGCGCGTACCTGCCCTGAAGGGAACATGCGCATCGCCGCGCTCGGGCCATTGGAGCAGCGACGCCCAGGGCGCGGGGCCTCCACCGGCGATCGTCACGAGCGAAAGGTCATTGGGAAGAGCGAGCGCACCCATCAGGGCATCCTCCTTCGGCAGCGGGGCGTAATCTATACTCGCGAGGAAGGAGATTGAACCGAAAAGTCCTGTTGAAGCGGCACAACGAAGTATTGTTGCGCCTAATCCCTTCGGCTCTCGCCCATCCGGCTAGTTGCTTCCGTTTCGCGAGCCGGGTCGAGCACGTGCGGATGGTCGGCACGATCGCGAGTCGAGCGGGCAGAATTTCGAATCGCCGCCGGAACGAGCAGTATGCAAGCTGGATCGTTGGCGCGGCGAACCAACCCAAAGGCCGCAATCGGAACGGACCGTGCATCTCCCTCGTTTGACCGACGCGGAAGCGACCACCGCATCCCCGTTTGCGGCGCGCCCGTTGTTAGAGGAGGAAGCCAGATGAAGAAGAGTTTCGCAGCCGTGCTCATGGCCGGCTCACTTACGCTCGGCGCCTGCGCCAGCACGACCGACGACAGCACGCTCGCCGCGGCTGGCACCGGCGCGGCGGTGGGTGCCGCCGGCGGCGCGGTGCTCGGCGCCACCACCGGCGTGCTCTCGCCGATCGCGGGCGCGGTTGTCGGCGCGGCAGTCGGCGGTATCGTCGGGGCCGTCTGGGCCGACCGCGACAACGACGGCCAGGCCGACGGCTATATCAGCAATGGCCAATATTATGAGGGCGCCCCGGCTGGCTATACCGCCACGCGCACCTGCCGCAGCGTTGCCGGAAGCGCGGCGGTCGGTGCCGGTATCGGCGCGGCGGCTGGAGCGGGCGTAGGCGCGCTCGCGGGCGGCGTGCTGGAAGGCGCGATTGCCGGTGCCCTGGTGGGCGGCGTCGCCGGTGCGGTCTGGGCTGACCACAACAACGACGGATGCGTCGACGGCTACACCCAGAACGGCCAATATTATGAAGGTGCCCCGCCGGCCTATAGCTCGGCGCCCCCGGCTGCCGAACGCGGCTGACCCAAATAGCGCCTGGCCCGATCGTCGCGCCAGGCGCTATTTTCTTATCCTTGCTGCCACGCCCCCGCGGGCCGCAGCATCGCTTCATTTCGATCCAAATGCTTGAATCGCCAGCGACCCGGTCCGTTCCACATTTCTGTTGGAGCCTGGCTTAGCCGCCCGACAGCGCCGCCTGTCGCAACGAACCGGCTCCGACCCCGTCACGACCATAGCTGTCCTCGCGGATCGCCACGTTACGCGCTTCGGGGAAGGCAGTGAGGTAGGTGACGTAGATCGGAACCGGATCGGGCAGATCCACCCGCAGCTCCGGCTTCTTCGATGTTGCACGCAGCGGCTTGCCGAATAGCCAGCGGCCGAGGCGCCCTGCATCCTCCAGCCGGATACAGCCGGCGCTGAAGTGGCGTACGCTGTTGCGGAACAGCCCCTTGTCGGGCGTGTCGTGGAGATAGATATCGTTGCCGTTGGGGAACATGAACTTGACCTTCCCCATTCCGTTGCTCGATCCTGGCAGCTGCCGGACTCGCACGACGCGCTGGCCTGTAAGGACCGCCTGCCAATCGACAAGCGAAGGATCGGCGACCGTAGCGTCCGCGGACCAGTCCGACAGCAGCTGGTAGCCGTGCTGGCGCAGATAGGCGGGACCCGTGCCGACCACTTCCGGGGCGATCTTCTCGCGCGCCAGATCGGTGGGCACGTTCCAATAAGGATTGAGCGTGGCGTATCGGATCACGCTTGCCATCATCGGCGTGGGCGTGGCTGGCTTGCCGGTGATCACTTTCATGCTGCCCACCTGCCGGCGCCCCTCGAACATGAAGAGCCGGGTGCCGGCAGTGTCCACCACGATATGGCGCCCCTTGTCCTCCGCGGGCAGCAGGCGCAGCCGCTGGAGATTGACTCGCAGGACGTCCGCTCGGGGCGAATGCGGGCCTTCCAGCAGCAGGGCATTGCGGAGCTGGCCATAGAAGGGATGCATCCACCCCTGTTCCGCCACATATTTGGAAAGCGAGGGCGCGGATGCTGCGGCCGCCAGCACGTCCTCCTTCTCGGGCACGGTGATGCGCAGCTCAGGATCGGTGAATTCGAGCGACGGCTTCTTCACGCGCCGGAGGGCGCGCACATAGTTGACGAAGCCATTCGAGAGCACCGCCTCGACACGCGCCAGGCGGGCGGGAGTCGGCTTTTCCTGCGCGTCCCCGATCGCGTCGCGGACGGCGCCGACGCGGAACTTGTCCGGATCCAGCCCGTCGAGCTCGGCGGATTCGAGGATCGCCAGCAGCTTGTGCGCTTCCGGACGCGGGCCCGCGGCGGCGACCCAGATGGGACGGTAATTGCGCGCCGCGTAGAAGGGCCGGAGCTTCTTGTCGATCCCGGCTCCGTCGCCCAGCTCGGCACTGATTTCCTCGGCAGAGACCTGCGCAGGCCCCTGCGCCACCGCCACGCCTGGCAAGGCGGTGCCGAGAAGAAGCGCCAGTGACGCCGTTGAGATGCCCTTGGAAAGGCGGCGGGAGATTTCCGAGACGAATCCGCTGCTTGAATGACTGCGCTGCATGGCTCTCCGGGGACGCTCGACAAACGGGACAGGTTGGAAAACCCCCCAAGCGGTCGCCGGTTCAACGGGTGGGACGCGCTGCGCCAAATTTCCCCGCCGCCCAACTCCAGATCGCATAAGCAGGGCGGAGGGTTTCCGCCGCAAACAGGCTCAGGCGAGCGCCATCAGGCTCGCATTGCCGCCCGCGGCGGTAGTGTTGATCGAAGTCGACACTTCCTCGACCAGCCATTCGAGCCGGTAGCCGCCCTCGCCAGCCTGGACGAGTATGATCGGGCCCGGCAATGCCGCGATCGCCTGGAGTGCCTCCAGCAGCTGCACCTGGTCCCCTTCCACCAGCGCGCCGGCAAAGGGCCCCTGCCCTGCCCAGCTTTCCGCCCAGCGGATACGCGCGGCGACGGTCGCGGGTAGTGCGGCGAACGCGGCGCGGAGCTCGGCGGGAGCATGGACGACCAGCGTATTGCCCGCCGCGAGTCCCGCGGCGAGCTGGGCGATCAGCCCTTCGCGCGTGATCGGCAGCGCCAGCACGGTACCACGGGCATGGAGCGCATAGAGGTTGCGTTCGCCGACCGGTCCGGGAAGCTCGACCTCTCCGCCGAGCAGCGAGTCGCTCGCCGCTGCACGCACGCGTTCGGCGCCAGCAGCATCGCCGTTGGTCTCCAGCCACAGCGCCAGGTCGCGCGCGGCGGGGTCCGCAACGGTGGAGCTGAGCTGCGGCGGCACCGGCGTGCCGTGGACCAGCCGCCCGAGATAGAGCGGCCCGCCAGCCTTGGGGCCCGTGCCCGAAAGCCCCCGCCCGCCGAAGGGCTGCACGCCCACCACCGCACCGATGATGTTGCGGTTGATGTACAGGTTCCCGGCCTTCACCCGTGCAGCGACATGCGCGATCGTCTCGTCGAGCCGCGTGTGCAGGCCGAAGGTGAGGCCGTAGCCGGTGGCGTTGATCGCGTCGATCAGCCGGTCTAGCCCCGCCCGGCGGAAGCGGATGACATGGAGCACGGGGCCGAAGACCTCGCGTTCGAGGTCGGCGATACTCTCCAGCTCGATGATCGTCGGCGGCACGAAGGTGCCGTGCGCAGTCTCGCCGGCGAGCGCGATCTGCTCGACCGGGCGGCCGAGCGACCGCATCTTCGCGATGTGTTTCTCGATATTGGCCTGGGCCTCGGCGGTGATGACCGGGCCGATGTCGGTGCTGAGCCGATCGGTGCGCCCGATCGACAGCTCGTGCAGCGCGCCCTTGAGCATCGCCAGGACGCGGTCGGCGACTTCTTCCTGCAGGCAGAGGATACGCAGCGCCGAGCAGCGCTGGCCCGCGCTGTCGAAGGCCGAGGCGATGACGTCGCCCACCACCTGCTCGGCAAGCGCGGACGAGTCGACGATCATCGCATTCTGGCCGCCGGTCTCGGCGACGAAGGGAATCGGGTGGCCCGCGGGTGACAGGCGCTTGGCCAGTTCGGCCTGAATCAGCCGGGCGACTTCGGTGGAGCCGGTGAACATCACCGCCGCGGTCTCGGGCGCCGCGACCAGCGCCGCGCCAATCGCGCCATCGCCGGGGACTAGCCGGAGCAACTCCACAGGCACCCCCGCCTCGTGCAGGATCGCCACGCCCTGGGCGGCGATCAGCGGCGTCTCTTCGGCGGGCTTGGCGAGCACGGCATTGCCGGCGACCAGCGCGGCGGCGACCTGCCCGGTGAAGATCGCGAGGGGAAAGTTCCACGGGCTGATGCACACCACGGCGCCCAGCGGCGCGTGCGCCGCCCCCAGCGTCCGGCGCGCCTGCTCGGCATAATAGCGCAGGAAATCGATCGCCTCACGGACCTCGGCAATGGCGTTGGGAAGCGACTTGCCGGCCTCGCGCATGATCAGTCCCAGCAGCGCAGGCATGCGGGCCTGCATGATGTCGGCTGCGCGTTCGAGACAGGCCGCGCGCTCGGCGGGTGCGACCGCGGCCCAGCCGGGCGCGGCGGCGGCGGCCCCGGATACCGCGAGCCGGGCCTGCTCCGGCGAGACTTCGAATACGATGCCAACGCGGTCGCGATGATCCGCCGGATTCAGCACGGGACGCGGCGTGCCCTCGACACCCGAGGACCAGTCGCCGTGGACGCCTGCGCGCATCGCCTCGCCGAGCATCGCCAGCGTGGTCTCGCTT
>DATLJJ010000179.1:0-7203 GCA_035538975.1 Sphingomonas sp.
CGTAATAGTCGAGGAAGAACAGCGGCTCGGCACCCTGGACGATCAGATCGTTGGCGCACATCGCGACCAGATCCACGCCGACGCCGTCGTGCGCATTGTGTTCGATCGCAAGCTTGAGCTTGGTGCCCACGCCGTCGTTCGCGGCGACGAGCAGCGGATCGTTGAACCCTGCCGCCTTGAGATCGAACAGCCCGCCGAATCCGCCGAGATCGGCGTCCGCGCCCGGGCGGCGGGTCGATTTGGCAAGCGGGCCGATCGCGCGGACGAGGGCGTTTCCGGCGGCGATCGAGACGCCCGCCTGGGCGTAGGTATAGGCTTCAGGTTCGCTCATGGATGATGCGCCTAGCCAGATCGCGCTTGGATTTCCACGCCCGCTTCGCCAAAAGAGCGCCCGCATGCACCGCAAACGCATTTTCCTCGCCGCCGGACTGACCAGCGCGCTCCTGATCGCCGGCGCGGCAGGTGTAGTGATGGCGCAAGACTCGGGCGCGGCCGGGGGCGGCAGCCCCGTGCCGATCGATCCCTCGGGTAGCTTCGAGATTTCGGGCATCCAGGTCGACGTGAAGGGCAAGGACGCCGAGGCTGCACGCCAGGGCGGATGGCGGATCGCCCAGCGCAAGGGCTGGGAGATGCTCTCGCAGCGGCTCACCGGCAAGAAATCGGAGCTATCCGATTCGGCGCTCGATTCGCTCGTCACCGGGATCATCGTCGAGCGCGAGCAGATCGGACCGACACGCTACGTCGCGCGGCTCGGCGTGTTGTTCGACCGCGCCAAAGCCGGATCGATCCTCGGTGTCTCCACCGTCGTCAGCCAGTCGCCGCCGATGCTGCTGGTGCCGCTGCAATTCTCGGGCGGGGCGGGGCGCGTGTTCGAGCGCGAGACTGCCTGGACGCGCGCATGGAATCGCTTCCGCAGCGGCGGCAGCACGATCGACTATGTCCGCCTGCAGGGCACGGGCCCCGACGCGCTGCTGGTCAATGCGGGGCAGACGCTGCGCCGCGGCCGCAACTGGTGGCGCACGATCCTCGACCAATATGGCGCATCGGACGTGCTCGTGGCCGAAGTGCAGCTCCGCCGCGATTATCCGGGCGGCCCGGTGGTCGGCATCTTTTCGGCGAGCCACGGGCCCGACCGGCTTCCGGTGACGAGCTTCGCGCTGCGCGTCGACAACGGCGATTCGCTCGACGCGCTGCTCGACGCGGGCATCCAGCGAATCGACCGGGCCTTCCAGAACGCGCTCGCCACGGGGCAGCTCGGCACCGACCGGCTGCTCGCGATGCGTCCGCCGCGGCCCAAGACCGAGGAAGAGAAACGCGCCGAGGCGGAAGCCGCGGCTGCCGCCGCTGCCGCGGCGACGGCGAGCCCGACGCCGGACGCCACCTCCACGGCGACCGCCAGCTTCACCGTGCAGGTCGAAACCCCGAGCGCCGCATCGGTGTCGGCGTCCGAAGCCGCGGTGCGCGGCGTGCCGGGCGTGCGATCGGCGACCACCACCAGCCTGGCGCTGGGCGGAATCTCGGTGATGCGCGTCACCTTCGACGGGTCTATCGCGAGCCTGCGCGCGGCGCTCGAAGCGCGGGGCTGGCAAGTGCAGGAGGGCCCTGGCGTGCTGCGCATCCGTCGCGCCGGAGCGCCGCAGCCGGCGCCGCAGGGCGCGGACGCTCCCAAGGCGCAATGAGCCAGCTTCGCCTGCCGCTCGGACTCCCCGAGGCGTGCGAAACCGAATTCCTCGTGAGCGATTCGAATGCGCGCGCGGTGCGCCAGCTCGAACATTGGGCGACCTGGCCGGTGATGGCCGCGCTGCTGATCGGCCCGCGCAAGTCCGGCCGCAGCCTGCTCGCGCGCATTTTCGCGGCCAAGAGCGGCGGCACGATCATCGACGATGCCGAACGCGTGCCCGAGGCCGCGATCTTCCATGCCTGGAACCGCGCGCAGCAGGAGCGGCATCCGCTGCTGATCGTCGCCGACGCCGCGCCGCCCGCCTGGGACGTGAAGCTGCCCGACCTGCGCTCGCGCCTCGCCGCGTCGCCGCTGCTCGAGATCGACCCGCCCGACGATGCGCTGATCCCGCAGCTTCTCGAACATGCCTTCTCCAGGCACCTGCTGCACGCCAAGCCTGAGGTGATCGCCTGGATCGCGAAACGGATCGAGCGCAGCCATGTCGCCATCCTTCGCGTCGCCGACGCGCTGGAGGCGGCGTCCGCCGAGGCGCGCTTGTCGATCCCGCTGGTGCGGTCCACATTGGCCGCCACGGGCCTTCTCAACCACAGCGACGAAGACGCCGGGCAATGACCAAGCGAATCAAGGAAAAGCCCGCGATCGAAGACGGGCAGCCTCCCGCGGCGGCGGCCGAGCGCTATTTCAATCGCGAACTATCGTGGCTGGCCTTCAACCGGCGCGTGATGGAGGAGGCGCAGAATCCCGCGCATCCCGTGCTCGAGCGGCTGCGCTTCCTGTCGATCTCGGGCACGAATTTCGACGAATTCTTCATGGTCCGCGTCGCCGGGCTGATGGGGCAGCAGCTCCAGCGCGTCGAGGCACGCTCGGCCGACGGCATGACGCCGGGCCAGCAGCTCGTCGCCATCTCGGAGGAGGCGGCGGTGCTGGCGGACGGCCAGCAGGCGCTGTGGGTCGCGATCCGGGCCGAGCTGGCGGAGGCGGGCATTCACGTCCTCGAAGCGGATGCGATCGAGGGCGAAGTCGAGGCCTGGCTCGAGAACCATTTCCGCGAGCAGATCTTCCCGATCCTCACCCCGCAGGCACTGGATCCCGCGCATCCGTTCCCGTTCATCCCCAACCAGGGATCGAGCGTGATCTTCGACCTGATCCGCAAATCGGACCATCAGCCGATCCGCGAACTGGTCCTGCTTCCCACCACCATGCCGCGGTTCGTGCGGCTGCCGGGGTCCCCGGCGCGCTACGTTGCGGTGGAGACGGTGCTCAAGCGCTTCTCGCACCTGCTCTTCCCCGGCTACGAGGTGCGCGGATCGGCGGCGTTCCGCGTGCTTCGCGACAGCGACATCGAGATCGAGGAAGAGGCCGAGGATCTCGTCCTCACCTTCCGATCGGCGATCAAGCGGCGCCGGCGCGGACGCGTGATCCGCCTCGAGATGGAGGAGTCGATCGCTCCCGCGCTCGAGGCAGTGCTCAAGGAGGAGCTGGGCGGCAGCGAGGCGCTGCTGACCGAGACCGGTGGCTTCCTGGGCGTGGGCGACCTGGCGGCGCTGGTCGGCGAGGACCGGCCCGAGCTCAAGTTCCAGCCCTTCGCGGCACGCTTCCCCGAGCGCATTCGCGAATATGGCGGCGATTGCTTCGCGGCGATCCGGGCGAAGGACATTGTCGTCCACCACCCGTACGAAACCTTCGACGTGGTGCTGTCCTTCCTCCAGCAGGCGGCCGCCGACCCGGACGTGGTCGCGATCAAGCAGACGCTCTACCGCGCTGGCAAGCAGCCCGCAGTGATCAACGCGCTGATCGCCGCCGCGGAGGCGGGCAAGTCGGTGACTGCGGTGGTCGAGCTGAAGGCCCGCTTCGACGAGGAGCAGAACCTCTATTGGGCGACCGCGCTCGAGCGTGCAGGCGTGCAGGTGGTCTACGGGTTCATCGACTGGAAGACCCACGCCAAGGTGTCGATGGTGGTGCGGCGCGAGGGCAATGGCTATCGCACCTATTGCCACTTCGGCACGGGCAACTACCACCCGATCACCGCGCGCATCTACACCGACCTCAGCTTCTTCACCGCCGATCCGCGCATCGGGCGCGATGCTGCGCAGATCTTCAACTATGTCACCGGCTATGTGGAGCCCGCGGGACTGGAGCTGCTCGGCATCAGCCCGCGCGACCTGCGCAACCGGCTGATGGAGCTGATCGACGCCGAGATCGCGCATGTGCGGGCAGGGAGGCCGGGCGCCGTCTGGGCCAAGATGAACTCGGTCGTGGACCCCGCGATCATCGAGAAGCTCTACGAGGCCAGCTCGGCAGGAGTCGAGATCGACCTGGTGGTGCGCGGCATCTGCTGTCTTCGCCCCGGCGTGCCCGGGATGAGCGAGAATATCCGCGTCAAGTCGATCGTAGGCCGCTTCCTCGAGCACAGCCGCATCTGGGCGTTCGGCAACGGGCGGGCGATGCCCAACGACGGGGCCCGGCTATACATCTCCTCGGCCGACTGGATGCAGCGCAACTTCGACCGTCGCGTGGAGTTCATGCTGCCGATCCTCAACAAGACGGTGCACGACCAGGTACTCGACCAGGTGATGGTCGCCAATCTGCTCGACAATGAGCAAAGCTGGTGGCTCCAGCCTGACGGCCGCTATATTCGCGCCCAACCCGACGATCGTTCGTTCAACCTGCATCGCTATTTCATGACCAACCCCTCGCTCTCCGGTCGCGGCGCCGCGCTCGACGCGCGCAAGCCCGTGCCGAAACTGTCGCTCAAGCGGCGGCGTTCTCCGAAGAAGGAGGACTGACCATGGCGACCCAGCTTGCGCCTGCGCCTCGCGACGCCGGCGCTGCCGCCCGGCCGCGCATCGCGATCATCGACATCGGTTCGAACTCGGTGCGTCTCGTCGTCTACGAGGGTTCGGCGCGGTTGCCCGCAATCCTGTTCAACGAGAAGGTGATGGCGGGGCTGGGCCGTGCGCTCAACGAGACCGGCGCAATCGACCGCGGTGCGCTGGCGACCGCGCGCGGCGCGCTGGCCCGCTTCGCACTGCTCGCACGCGAGATGCAGGTGAGCGAGCTGCGCACGGTCGCCACCGCGGCAGTGCGCGACGCTTCCAACGGCCGCGAGCTGATCGACGCTGCCGCGGCGCTGGGTCTGAAGGTCGAGCTGCTCTCCGGCGTCGAGGAAGCGACTGCCTCCGGCATGGGCGTGCTCTCGGGCATTCCCGACGCCGATGGCGTAGTGGGCGATCTTGGTGGCGGGAGCCTGGAGCTGGTGCGCGTCGTGGCGGGCACCGTTACCGATTGCATCTCCTTCCCGCTCGGCGTGCTCCGCATCGGGGCGATCCGCGCGCAAGGCAAAGGCGCTCTCGACCGCCGCGTCGGGCGGCTGCTGGAGGAAGCGGGCTGGAAAGGAAGGGGCGAGAAGCTCCCCTTCTATCTGGTCGGCGGCTCGTGGCGCGCGCTGGCGCGGCTCGACATGCACCGATCGGGCTATCCCTTGCCGGTGGTGCATCAATATCCGATCCCGCTCGACCGCATCGCCGAGCTGCGCGAACTCGTCGCAACCATGCCGCGAAACGCCCTGCGCGCGATCCCCGACGTGTCGAGCGCGCGCGTTGCGGCACTCCCCGATGCGACTGCGCTGCTGATCAGCGTCGCCCGGCACCTCGGCAGCAGCGCCGCCGTGGTATCCGCCTACGGCCTTCGCGAAGGGCTGTTGTTCCAGCGCCTGACCGCCGAACAACGCCGCGAGGACCCGCTGATCGCGGCGGCGCGCGACGAGGGCGAGCGGCTGGGCCGTTTTCCGGAGCATGGCGACCTGCTCGACGGCTGGATCGCGCCGCTGTTCGACGGCGAGCCTGCCGAGCTCGTGCGGCTTCGCCACGCCGCGTGCCTGCTCGCCGACGTGGGCTGGCGCGCCAATCCCGAATTCCGCGCCGAGCGCGGCATGGAGATTGCGCTCCACGGCAATTGGGTGGCGATCGACGCCGCTGGCCGCGCGACGTTGGCGCAGGCGCTCTACACCGCGCTGGGCGGCGGGCTCGGCTTTCCCGAGCCGCTGACGCAGCTCGCCGATTCCTCCGCACTCGAGCGAGCACGGCTATGGGGGCTGGCGATCCGTCTCGGCCAGCGCCTGAGCGGCGGCGTCGCGGCCCCGCTCAAGCGCTCGCGGCTCGCGCAGGACAAGGACCGGCTCGCGCTCGTCCTCGAGCCGGGCGATGCGGCGCTCTATGGCGAACCCGTGGAGAAACGCCACAAGGCGCTCGCAACCGCGTTCGGCAAGGAACCCGTTCTGGGCGCGTGAACCGCCTCAGCCGCAGCGGGCGGAGATGACGCGGTCGTTGCGGTTCAGGTTGAGGTTCAACCGATCGGTGCGGAAATCCATCGTCGCTGCCGAATCGGGGCGCAGCCAGCGCACCGTCCGGGCGCCCGAAAGCCGCAGCGCCTTGCGCTCGAGGCTGGGGCTTCGCCGCTGACCCATTAGCGAGCCGAGCCCGCGATCGGTGCACTGGCGTTCCATATGCGGGGGACGTGGGCGATGGCCGGGTCGGTCATAAGCGCATCCGGTGACGACCAGAGCAACGAGCGGCAAGGCGAGACGTATCATGACGGCACCTCCGTGCGAGTCATCTTAAGCTTTCCGTTGCGAACCGTGAAGCCCAGCTGCCCCTCGACGAGCGCGAGTGCATCCTTGCCGAACTGCTCGAAACGCCAGCCCTGCAGGATCGGCAACCCGTCGCGCACACCCGCGGCGAGCGCTTCGAGATCGTCCGAGCGCGCAAGCAACCGCGCGGCGACGTTGATTTCCTTGGCGCGGATCTTGAGCAGTAGCTTGAGCAGGTCCGCCACCAGCGCGCCGTCCTTGCCCAGCCCGGGCTTGCGCTCGTCGCGCGCGGGCATCTCTGCCGCGGACATCGGGGTCGCCGCCTCGAGCGATGCCATCATCCGGGCACCGATATCATTGCCGCCCCAGGCCGCCGAGAGGCCGCGCACGCGCGCGAGGTCCGCCTGCTTGCGCGGCGGGTTGCTGGCGAGATCAGCAAGCGTCTCGTCCTTGACGATGCGTCCGCGCGGCAGGTCCTTGCCCTGCGCCTCGAGCTCGCGCCACCGCGCCAGCGCCTTCAACCGACCAAGCACTTCGGGCTTACGGCTGGAGACGCGCACGCGCTGCCAGGCAAGGTCGGGGTCGTTGACGTAATTGTCGGGGTCGGCGAGTCGCTCCATCTCCTCGTCGAGCCAGGCGCCGCGGCCGGTCTTGATCAGCTTGTCGAGCATCTTGGGAAAGATGCGCGAGAGGTGCGTCACGTCGGCGATCGCATAGTCGATCTGGCGCTTGTCGAGCGGCCGGCGCGCCCAATCGGTGAAGCGCGCGCCCTTGTCCACGGTGATGCCGAGATAGGTGTCGACCAGGTTCGAATAGCCGATCTGCTCGCCTTGCCCAAGCGCCATCGCCGCCACCTGCGTGTCGAACAGCGGGTGCGGCGTCTTCCCTGTCAGGTTGTAGACGATCTCGATGTCCTGCCCGCCGGCGTGGAATA
>DATLJJ010000180.1:0-5906 GCA_035538975.1 Sphingomonas sp.
CACGTTACGCGCTCGCGAAAATCGGCATGCCCGTGGCGCAACGCGTGATCACCCAGCGCGGATTCGAGCCTGCGGCGCTCGAGGACCAGTTCCAGGCGCTTCCCGAAGAGACGCGCAATCGTCCGCTCACGGCACAGGAAAGCCAGGGTCTGGTCCGTGACGCGGCGATCGAGGAAGTCCAGAAAACCCGCGAGAATGCGGAGCTTCTTTCGGAGTATTTCGCCTTTCTCGGCACCATCCAGTACGCGGCCTACGAATTTTCGGCGGCCTGACGTTCGGCAAGCCGCCGCGTCTGCCTCTTGCAACGGCACCAGCGGCATTCTAGGTGCGTTCCAACCGAAACAGAGCCCCAGTCACAAAGGAAAACAGGGACCATGGCCACTCAGGAAGAGATCACCCAGCGCGTGACCGCGCTCGTCGTCGACCATCTCGGCGTCGATGCCGGCGAAGTGAAGCCCGAAGCGAGCTTCATCGACGATCTGGGCGCGGACAGCCTCGACATCGTCGAGCTGGTCATGGCCTTCGAGGAAGAATTCGGCGTCGAGATTCCCGACGACGCGGCCGAGAAGATCACCACGGTCGGCGACGCGATCTCGTACATCAGCGAGCATCAGGAAGGCTGATTGCCTTTCCCGGCGACGCGGGCCTGAGGGGCCGGCAATGCCATTGAGCGGCTTCCCGTCCATGCTCGCGAGAGAGGACGGGGGGCCGTTTCGTTTTTACACCGGAGGCACCCGCGTATTTTATGCCTCCTGTGCGCGAAGTTAGTGAAGATTGACGGAGAAAACGCCATGCGCCGTGTAGTCGTGACCGGCCTTGGGCTCGTCACCCCCCTGGGTGCCGATGTCGAGACCGCCTGGAAGAACATCATCGCCGCGAAATCGGGCGCGGGTACGATCACGCGCTTCGACGCGACCGACTTCCAGAGCAACTATGCGTGCGAAGTGAAGCCCGCGGATCACGAGTATGGCTTCGATCCGGGCAAGCGCGTCGATCACAAGATCCAGCGCCAGGTCGATCCGTTCATCGTCTATGGCATCGACGCTGCCGGCCAGGCGATCGAGGACGCGGGCCTGCTCGACATGAGCGAAGAGACCCGCCTGCGTGCCGGCTGCTCGATCGGTTCGGGCATCGGCGGTCTGCCGGGCATCGAGAGCGAATCGCTCGTGCTCGCCGAAAAGGGCCCTAAGCGCGTCTCGCCGCACTTCGTCCACGGCCGCCTGATCAACCTCATCTCCGGTCAGGTCTCGATCAAATACGGCCTGATGGGCCCCAACCACGCGGTGGTCACTGCCTGCTCGACCGGCGCTCACTCGATCGGCGACGCCGCCCGGATGATCGCGATGGATGATGCCGACATCATGCTCGCCGGCGGCGCCGAGAGCACGGTCTGCCCGATCGGCATCGCCGGCTTCGGCCAGGCCCGTGCGCTCTCCACCGGCTTCCGCGACGAACCGTGGCGCGCCAGCCGCCCCTGGGACCAGGACCGCGACGGCTTCGTCATGGGCGAGGGCGCGGGCATCGTCGTGCTCGAGGAATATGAGCACGCCAAGCGCCGCGGCGCGAAGATCTATGCCGAGGTCGTCGGCTATGGCCTGTCGGGCGACGCCTATCACGTCACTGCGCCGCATCCCGAGGGTTCGGGCGCGTTCCGCTCGATGCAGATGGCGATGAAGAAGTCGGGCCTCGACCTCTCCGACATCGACTATATCAACGCGCACGGCACTTCGACTCCGCTCGGCGACGAGCTCGAGCTGGGCGCGGTCCGCAAGCTGTTCGGCAACAACATCGGCCAGCTCTCGATGAGCTCGACCAAGTCGGCCATCGGCCATCTGCTCGGTGGCGCGGGCGCAGTGGAGAGCATCTTCTGCATCCTCGCGATGCGCGACCAGATCGTGCCGCCGACGCTCAACCTCGACAATCCGAGCGAGAATTGCGCCGGTGTCGACCTGGTCCCGCACAAGGCCAAGGAGCGCAAGGTCAAGGCGGTGCTCAACAACAGCTTCGGCTTCGGCGGCACCAACGCCAGCCTGGTGATGAAGGCTGTCTGACACGCGCGAACCGGTTCGTCCGCCGCGCAGGTGGAAAGGCGGCTGCGCGATCATCGTCGCGGGGCTGGTGGCGCTCGTACTCATTCTGGGCGTGCTCCAGCTCTGGGGCGGTGCGGGGCCGGCGCGCACTAATGTGACCGTGCTGGTGCCCGAAGGCGCCACGCTCACGCGCGCTGCGCAGGAGTTGGAGAAGGCCGGGGCGATCGGCTCGGCGCGGCAGTTCGTGCTGCTCTCCAAATTCCTGGGCGGCAGCGGCGCGATCAAGGCGGGCGAGTATCGCATCCCTGCGCGGCTGAGCCAGTCGGACATCCTCAAGCTGATGCAGGGCGGTCGCACGCTCCAGCGCTTCGTGACCATCCCGGAGGGTACGCCCTCGATCATCGTCTACGAGACGCTGATGAAGGCGCCCCAACTCGGCGGGCCGGTCCAGGTGCCGGCGGAGGGGGCGGTGCTGCCCGACAGCTACGCCTACAACCGCGGCGACACGCGCCAGGCAGTGCTAGGCCGTATGCAGAAAGCGATGGCGACCTACCTCGCCAAGGCATGGGAGCGGCGCAAGCCGGGCATCGCGGTGAAGACCCCGCAGGAGGCGCTGATCCTCGCCTCGATCGTCGAGAAGGAGACCGGCAAGCCCGAGGAGCGCCGGATGGTGGCGGCCGTCTATTCGAACCGGCTCCGCCAGGGCATGAAGCTCGATGCCGACCCGACGATCATCTACCCGATCACCCGGGGCAAGCCGCTCGGCCGCCGCATCCTCCAGTCCGAGGTGCGCGCGAAAAACGACTACAACACCTATGCCATGACCGGCCTTCCGATCGGCCCGATCGCCAACCCCGGCCGCGCGAGCATCGACGCGGTGCTCGATCCGGCGCCCTCCAACGCGCTCTATTTCGTCGCCGACGGCAAGGGCGGGCACGTGTTCGCCGACACGCTCGAGCAGCACAATGCCAACGTGCAGAAATGGTACGCGATCCGGCGCGCGCGGGGGGAGATGTAAGTCTCTAAAGCCCCTCCCCTTCAGGGGAGAGGTTGGAGTGGGGCAGTAAGGCTGGGCGAGCTGCTTGTAGACAGCCCTCCCCTAAAGGAGAGGGGCTTAAGTTACCGCCCCAGCCCCGCAGCTTCCCGTGCCAGCGCTTCGACCTGCTCGAAGCTCGCGCCCTTGGGCGTAACCCAGCTGCCGCCGACGCACAGGATCGGGTCGAAGGCCAGCCATTCGGGCGCGGTCTGCGCGCTGATGCCCCCGGTGGGGCAGAATTTGCACTGGTAGAAAGGCGCAGCGAGCGCCTTGAGCGCCTTGAGGCCACCCGAGGTCTCCGCCGGGAAGAACTTGAAATGGGTGAGCCCCAGATCGAGCCCGCGCATGATGTCGCCGGCCGTCGCCACGCCGGGCAGGAAGGGCACGCCGCTCTCGAGGATCGGCTCGGCGAGCGTCTCGGTGAGGCCGGGCGAGACGATGAACTCGACGTCGGCGTCCATTACCTGGCGGAACTGGTCGGCGTTCACCACCGTGCCCGCGCCGACGATCGCGCCTTCGACCTGTTTCATCTCCCGGATCGCGTCGAGCGCGGCTGGCGTGCGCATGGTCACTTCGAGCACGCGCAGTCCGCCCTTCACCAGTGCCTCGGCCAGCGGGCGCGCCTGGGCTGCATCGTCGATCACCAGCACGGGGATGACGGGCGCGGTGCGCATGATGGCTTCGATATTCACTGGGCGTGCTCCTGGGCAAAGGCCGCCGCTGCGCCATAGAGGCCCGGCTGCGGGTGCGTGATCAGCTTGACGGGGATCGACGCCATCAGGTTCCGGAACCGGCCCTTGGCGACGAAGCGTTCCCCGAAGCCCGATTGCAGCAAATGGTCCTTGAGGCGCAAGCCCAGACCGCCGGCTATCACCACGCCGGTGGGCCCATGGCCGAGGGCAAGGTCGCCCGCTACAGCGCCGAGGCTCAGGCAGAAGCGGTCGAGCGCTGCCACCGCCAGGCTGTCCGTGCCCTCGAAGGCAAGATTCCAGATCTGCTTGTCGTCGAGCCGCTGGACGGGCTTGCCCTCGATCTCGGCCAGCGTTTCGTAGATCGAGACGATCGCCGGACCCGCCACCACGCGCTCCTTGGAGACGCGGTTGTACGTCTTGCGCAGGCGCTTGAGCAGCGCGTCCTCGATCGGGTCGAGCGGGGCGAAGTCCGAATGGCCACCCTCGGTGGCGATGACGTCATAGCCAGCGCGGTGACGGAAAACCTGGGCGACACCCAGCCCCGTACCGGGGCCGCACACGGTGATCGAACCCTTGTCCGGCAACGGCACTTCGGGGCCGCAGAGATGCTGGAAGGACTCTTCGCCGAACTGCGCGACCGCATGGCCGATCGCGGCAAAGTCGTTGACCAGCGTCCAAGTATCGGCGCCCAGCCGCTCGGGGATCAGCGCAGGGCGGATGATCCAGGGATTGTTGGTGAGCTTGATGAGGTCGCCGGCGATCGGAGAGGCCACAGCGATCGCCGCAGCCTTGGGCATCGGACGGCCGAGCGTTTCGCCATAGGCCTGCCAGGCGAGCTGAAGGCTCGGGTGCTCGGCGACCTTCTGCGTCACCGGCTCGCTCATCGATACGACGCGGCCGTTCGCGACCTCCGCCACTGCGAAGCGCGCGTGGGTTCCCCCGATATCGACTGCGACGACTTCCATGAACGCTCCCAAACTCTTTCCCCGGCGCCGCCTGTCAACGTTGGCAGCCCACCCGCGCGGCCCTTCTCTCCGTAACCGTGGCGCTTGTAAAGCCGCGCTTGGCTCTAGAGTCCGGCTTCCGCGAGCATCGCCGATGCGCCGAGCTCCGCCTCATCGGCGTGATGACGCATCATCGCGAACAGCTCGCGCCCGGTGCCGAGAGGTGGAGGCGGGGCGACCGCCAGCTCGCGCGCCTCCCACTCGGCGGGATCGACCAGCGCCTCGAGCACACCCGCCTCGGCATCGAGCCGGATGATGTCGCCGTCGCGCACCTTGCCGATCGGGCCGCCGCCCAATGCTTCGGGCGAGAGATGGATCGCAGCCGGGACCTTGCCCGACGCCCCCGACATCCGGCCGTCGGTAACTAGCGCGACGCGATAGCCGCGGTTCTGGAGCACGCCGAGTGGCGGAGTGAGCTTGTGCAGCTCGGGCATCCCGTTTGCCTTGGGGCCCTGGAAGCGGACCACCACGACCACGTCGCGGTCGAGTTCGCCCGCCTTGAACGCCGCCTGGACCTCAGCCTGGTCCGAGAACACCCGGGCCGGGGCCTCGATGGTCCAGCGGTCCCGCTCGACGGCCGAGACCTTGATGCAGGCGCGACCGATATTGCCCTTGAGGATGCGGAAGCCGCCTTCGGGCGAGAAGGGCGCGTCGATGGTGCGGACGATCGAATCGTCGCCGCTCTGCGCAGGCAGGTCCTTCCAGATCAGCGCCTCGCCGTCGATCTGCGGCTTGCGGCCATATTCGGCCATGCCGCCTGCGGCGACGGTGAGGGTGTCGCCGTGCATCAGCCCGCCGCGCAACAATTCGCGGATCACGAACGGCGGGCCGCCGGCGTCCTCGAAGCCATTCACGTCGGCCGAGCCATTGGGGTAGACGCGCGTGAGCAGCGGCACCACGCGCGAGAGCCGGTCGAAATCGTCCCAGTCGATCACGATCCCCGCTGCGCGCGCAAAGGCGGGGACGTGGATCAGATGGTTGGTCGAGCCGCCGGTCGCGAGCAGCACAATCGCCGCGTTCACGATCGCCTTCTCGTCGACGACATGGCCGATCGGACGATAATCATTGCCGTTCCAGCCGATGTCGGCAAGCCGGTGGACGGCCGCACGCGTGAGTTCCTGGCGCAGCTTGGTGCCCGGGTTGG
>DATLJJ010000181.1:0-2067 GCA_035538975.1 Sphingomonas sp.
CGGTCCGCTCGCCCATCCGGTGCGCCCCGACGAATATCTCGAGATCAGCAACTTCTATACGGCGACCATCTACAACAAGGGCGCCGAGCTGATCCGGATGATGCACACCATCCTGGGGCCGGCGAAGTTCCGTGCCGCGACCGACCTCTATTTCGAGCGCTTCGACGGCACGGCGGCGACCTGCGAGGACTTCGTGCGCTGCATGGAGGAAGCCGGCGGGGTGGACCTGACGCAGTTCCGCCGCTGGTACAGCCAGGCCGGTACGCCGCGCGTCTCGGCGACGCTGACGCGCGACGGCGGCAAGGCGCGGCTGAAGCTCGAGCAGAGCGTGCCGCCGACGCCCGGCCAGCCGGACAAGGCGCCGATGGTGCTGCCGCTCCGGCTGCGGCTGTTCGGCGGCGTCACCGGCCGGGCGATGTGCGACGAGCAGCTGGTGCTGCTCAAGGATCCGGCGACCGAGATCGTGTTCGAGAACCTCACCGAGCAGCCGGTGCTCTCGATCAACCGCGGCTTCTCGACGCCGGTGATCGTCGAGACCAACCGGACCGCTTCCGACCTCGCCTTCCTCTCGGCGCACGACGACGATCCCTTCGCGCGCTACGAGGCGATGCAGCAGCTGATGCTCGACACGCTGGTGGGCGCAGTGGCGAACGGCAGTGCCGATCATGGCCCGGTGATCGACGCGGTCCGCAACACGCTGGCCGACGCGAACCTCGACCGCGCCTTCGTCGCCGAGGCGGTGCTGCTGCCTTCGGACAGCTTCATCGGCGACCAGATGGCGGTGGTCGATCCCGAGGCGATCTTCCGTGCGCGCGAGGCGTTGCGTGCCGATCTCGGGCGCGAGCTCGAGGACAGCTGGCGCGCGGCCTATGAATCGCTGCGCGCCAACCGCTTCGAATATTCGCCGGCGGGCAAGGGCGCGCGGCGGCTCAAGAACGTCGCGCTCGGCTATATCGCGGCGACCGGTGCTGCGGATGCCGCCGACCTCGCGTTCGGCCAGTTCGAGGGCGCGGACAACATGACCGATCGCCAGGGCGCGCTCACCACGCTCGCCAACGGCACTTCGACGCTGCGCGCGCGTGCGCTCCAGGGCTTCTACGACCGCTATGCCGGCAATGCGCTGGTGCTCGACAAATGGTTCCAGACGCAGGCGCTCTCGACGCGCGACGACACTGCGGACATGGTCGAGAAGCTGGCGGCGCACCCCGATTTCACGCTCGCCAACCCCAATCGCGCGCGGGCGCTGATCGGCGCGTTCAGCGTAAACCAGCGCGCGTTCCACTCGGGCGACGGGCGCGGCTATCGCTTCGTCGCGGACCAGCTCATCGCGCTCGACAAGCTCAATCCGCAGACCGCGGCCAAGCTCATCCCGCCGCTCGGCCGCTGGAAGCGCTTCGATGCGGATCGCGCGGGCAAGATGCGCGCCGAGCTCGAGCGCATCGTCGCGACGCCGGGACTGAGCAAGGACATGTTCGAGCAGGCCAGCAAATCGCTGGACTGAGCCGGGTTTGAACGTAAGCCGCGGGAAGCGGTCGGCGGGGAGCTGTGTCATGTCGGCGGGGCAGCAAGGAGGCACGCCATGACCCTGTCGACCACGACCGTTCCTTCGCCCGTCGGCGCGCTCAGGCTCGTCGCGAGCGACAAGGGCCTCGTCGCCATCCTGTGGGAGAATGATTCGCCCGGCCGCGTGCGGCTCGAAGCCATGGCCGAGGCGGAAGGCCATCCCGTTCTGGTGCGCGCCGGGGAGCAACTGCGCGAGTATTTCGCCGGCGCGCGCAAGCGCTTCGACGTGCCGCTCGATTTCCGGGGTACCGATTTCCAGAAGCGCGTCTGGGCCGAACTGCTCGCGATTCCCTTCGGCGAGACGCGCTCCTATGGCGCTATCGCCGCGAAGCTCGGGCGCCCGACCGCCTCGCGCGCAGTGGGCGCGGCGAACGGGCGCAACCCGATCTCGATCATCGCGCCGTGCCACCGGGTGGTGGGATCGACCGGCAAGCTCACCGGCTTCGCGGGCGGGCTCGAGGCCAAGGCCTATCTACTGGCGCTCGAGGCAGCGGCCTAACGGGC
>DATLJJ010000182.1:0-4976 GCA_035538975.1 Sphingomonas sp.
TCGAGACCGGTGCTCGCCGAGGATTTCGAATCGGCCACGGGCGCGGTGGCGAAGGAACTGCTCCGCGACGCCCATCTGAGCATCGCCGATGGCGAGGGCGTCGGCGGCGGACGCGCGCTCCGCACGCGCTACGAGAGCAGCAGCCGGGGTAGCGAAGTGATCGCGGCCGAGATTCCGCTGGGCGAGGCGGGCACCGAATATACGCTCAACTATGACGTGAAGTTCGCGCCCGACTTCCAGTTCGTGCTGGGCGGCAAGATGCACGGACTGGGACCCGCGCGATCGGTGACCGGCGGGCAGGCGAGCACGCCCGACGGCTGGAGCGTGCGGGTGATGTGGCGCGAGCAGGGACGCCCGGTCACCTATACCTATCACCAGGACCGCGCCGGCGAATGGGGCGACGACGGCAAGCCCGCGCGGCCCGTCGCCTTCGCACCCGGGCGCTATCAGGCCGTTTCGCTGCACGTGCGGCTCAACGATCCCGTCGAGCGCGCGAACGGCTTCGCGCGGCTCTATGTCGACGGCGTGCTGGTCTCGTCGCAGGAGGGGCTGCGCCTGCGCGCCCGCGACCGGTCCGCGGGTCTGATCCGCCAGTTCATGTTCAGCACCTTCCACGGCGGGCACGACCCGAGCTGGGCGCCGCGCGACGCGAAGGGCGCGTACAAGGATGTTTACGCCTGGTACGACAATTTCGCCGTGTATCGCGGCGAGCATATCCGTCCGCGCCCCGGTGCGTGACGATAGCGGCAAGTAATTGTCGGCACCTGATCTTCGGTGAAACCATGCGCGCAAGCTATGGTCTGCGCATCACCCGGATTTTGAATTGGCGGCGGAAGTCGATAAAGGCGCGCCGATCGGGCGTTCTTGCCCATGAGAAGGGGGAATTCATGAAGCGTTTGTTCGCAGTCGCGCCGCTGGCGCTCGCAGCCTGCAATTCGGGTCCGTCGGTGGACGTGACCAATGCGTCGGTCAACGAAGTCTCGGAACAGGTCGCGGCCTCGGGCGGCGCGCAGTTCCTCAACGCGGGTCGCTGGGAAGGCACCGGCGGAATCACCGAGATGACGATCGACGGGATGACCCCCGAGCAGTCTGCCAAGATGAAGGAATCGATGGCGAAAGAGGACAAGCGCTTCGTCAGCTGCCTGACCGAGGAAGAGGCGAAGAAGCCCGCCGCGAGCTTCTTCACGGGCGACCAGGGCGACTGCCGCTACGATCGCTTCACGATGCGCAACGGCGTGATCGACGGCGAGATGACCTGCAAGAGCGACGACGGCCCCGAGCACAAGTCGACGATCAAGGGCAGCTTCTCGTCCGACAGCTTCAACCTCGTGATGACCAGCAAGAGCGCGGGCAAGGCCGGCGTGCCGATGTCGGCCTACACGATGACACTCAAGATGGATGCGAAGCGCACCGACGCCTGCAAGGGCGACGAGGACGAAGCCGAGGGCTGAGGTTCTGGATTAATCCTCCCCCGCAAGGGGGAGGATTTTAGATAGCCGCTACTTCCCCGAAACCGTCTTCTCGACCTGCGCCGCCACCGCGGGGTGGTAGGTTGCGCGGGCTTCGGCGAAGATGCTCTCCGCGATCGGCTTGCCCCATTCGCCCTGCTTCATCAGCGCCGCGTAGATCGGGCGGATGAGCAGGCCGCGGCCGACGCTCTTCGCGAAGGCGCGGATCGAGGGGACCGCCGGATCGTAGCGGTTGGCGATCGCCAGCTCGGCCCAGGCCGAGCGGACATAGGCGTTGGTCGAGGCCGAGAGGCCCAGCGTCTCGTCGAGCTCCTTCAAGCGCTCCGGCGTCTGCTGGCGGGGCAGGCCGTTGAGGAAGCGCAGCCACTGCTGCGTCGCCCAACCCTGCGGCTGCACCGCCGAAACCGGGCCGCCCGCCTTCACTGCGGCGAGCTTCGCGTCGACCTCCGCCAGCGTCGCCGACTGGACATGGACGGCATTCTCCGGAAGCCCGGGCTGGTAGACCCAGCGATCGAGCTGGAGCTTCGCCTCGAGCGCCGCATTGCCCTTGATCAGGTTCTTGCGCAGATCGGCGAGGAAGCCCGCGCTGGTCTGCGGCTGGAAGGCGTGGCGATCGAAATAGGAGCGCAGATACGCGTCCCAGCGCTCGCGGCCGACCGCGGCTTCGATCGTGCGCAGGAACGTCGAGCCCTTGAAATAGTCGAGCTGGCCGAAGGTCGCGCCGGGCTCGCCGTGGAGCCGCGTGGTGGGGGCGTCCGGCCCGCCTGCATTGGCGATATCCTCCTGCAGTCCGTCCCAGTCGAGATCGGCATACATGGCCGCGCGCTCCTTGCCGTAGAGCGCCTCCATGATCCGGTTCTCGAAATAGGTGGTGAAGCCCTCGTTGAGCCACGAGTCGGACCAGGTCGCGTTGGTGACGAGGTTGCCCGACCAGCTGTGCGCGAGCTCGTGCGCGACGACGTCGGTGTTCGAACGGTCGCCGGTGATGATCGTGGGCGTGAGGAAAGTGAGCGTGGGGTTTTCCATGCCGCCGTAGGGAAAGCTCGGCGGCAGGACGAGCATGTCGTAGCGTCCCCAGCGATAGGGACCGTAGAGAGCCTGCGCGGCGTCGATCATCTTCTCGATATCGGCGACTTCGCTCGCGGCGGCGTCGAGCATGGTGGGCTCGGTCCAGACGCCGGTGCGCGGGCCGGTGGCCTTGAAGGCGAGGTCGCCGACGGCGAAGGCGATCAGATAGGGCGGGACGGGCTTGTCCATGCGGAAGCGGAACGCGCGCTTGCCGTTGGCAGCGGGGCGGCCCTTCTCGCCGTCGAGCCGCTCGCCGCTCATCACCGCGACGAAGCCTTCGGGGACGGTGAGCGTGGCGGACCAGGTCTGGCGGATGCCGGGGCTGTCCTGCGTGGGGATCCAGCTGCGGTTGTTGATCGGCTGGCCCTGGCTGAAGAGATAGGGCTTCGCCTTGCCCGCAGTGAGTTCGGGCGCGAGCCACTGGAGCGCCGAGGCGCCGGGCTTGCTGCGGTAGCGGACCAGGATGCGCTTGTTGCCGTCGAGCTGGACGGTGAGGGCCGAGCCGGTCTCGGCATCGCGCGGGCCGACGGCGAAGGCGAGCGGCTTGCCCTTGGGACAGGTGACCGATTCGACGACCAGATCGTCGACGTCGAGCACGATTTCCTTGGTGCCCTTTGCCGCGAGCACGTCGAGCGCGGCGGTGCCGGAAAGCGTCTGGCTCTGGAAATCGATGTCGAGGTTCAGGTCGACATGCGTGACGCGCGCGGCCTGCGGCTGGGCATGAGTCCACACGTCCTTCGCCTCGGGCGCGGTGAGGATCGGGGCGGGCGCCTGCTGGGCGAGGGCGGGAAGGGCGGTGGTGGCCATCAGGGCTGCAAAAGCGGGAAGAAGGATGCGCATGGCGGACTGCTATGCGGATCGTGGCTGAACGGCAACTGAGTGGTTTGGGGTTTAGCGCGCTCCTAGCCGAACGCAGCGGGGATCAGGCGGATGGGGATGGGCGGTGCGACGGGCTCCCAGCCGCGCTCGCGCAGCACGTCGTTGCTCTGCTTCGCCTCGCGACCGCGCGCGCGGTCGAGCGACCAGGTGATGTGCCAGGTGCTGCCGTCGGGGCGATCGGTGGTGCCGTCGATCGCGACCACCAGCGCCTGCAGTCCCTCGCCGTCGTTCACCTGTCCGACGACTTCGCCGCCAGTGGCGGTGGGAAGCGGGGCATCGGTCTTCGAGGCGAGAGTGACGTGGTGTGCGATCACGTCGGGCCAGGCCGGCGGGAAGCGGTCGAGCAGCGCGGCGCGGTCGCGTTCGTCGAGGAGCCAGCCGATGGTGCGTTCGGTCATGCCGGGGTGAACGCGAGGCGGGGGGCTTCGCTCCGAGCATTTTCTTTGTTCACGCGGAGACGCGGAGACGCGGAGAAAAGAAGGGACGCTGCGGGAGCGCAGCCGCGAAGCGGTGGAAGGCGGGAATAGGGGCCGCGTTCGCGGCAGGGCTCCGCCGCGCCTCCGCGTGATGAATTAGGTTGTGAACCCATAAACGGCCGCTTTCAGGACCAGGGCTGAACGTCCGCGATCGGGTGGGAAGCTGCCATGGGACGTTAGCGCCGGTCGCCGCTACCTTTCCGCTCCTCCATCATCCTTCTAAACGCAAGGCCGCCTTCCCAATCTGGCTCGAGAAGATCGCGTGGCGCAGTTGAGAGAAAACTGTAGCGCGCGAGCGTGTTTGCGTAGGCCAGCTGAAGCCCTCGATCATTCGCTGCCGCTATCGACGGATCTAGTCCGAGGAGCATGTCGTCGCGGATGCGGCTGACAAGTGCCTCGTCGATCTGTCCAGACTTGAGCAGGTGGTGAAGTAGCTGCGCCAATCCGTCCGCCGCAGCTCCGCCTTCAGCGGAAGACATCCGGTGCAAATTTGCCGCGTCTTCTTCCATAATCGATCTATGACCGTGCTCGTGAATGTCCGCAACCGGGGCGCTTTCTGCCAGTCCGCTTTTGGCCTCGGCTTCCCGCGCGGGAATGACCGAGAGCGGGTGGTTAGCGGTCGTTCGCAGCGCAAGTCGGAGCGGGTCGCTCAGGCCGATAAACAGCGAAGCCGCGAGCAAATATTATCCGATCTTTCGGGGGCAATTTATGCATCGTCGCGATATTTCGACGTCTCAGCTCGTCGAGTTGCGCAGCCTGATATTCGTCCCGCGCTCGAGCAGCACGCTCAAGCCGGCCAATGTCAATCGGTGCCGTATACGCCGCCTCCCCCAGCTCCCGGTCGATCTTGTCGCGTTCGGCGATACGCGCCTTGCCGGCTTCTTGCCCCTGTACCCAATCTTTCGTGGCAATCGCGATGCCCGCTTCCGACATGCAAGCCCTCCTGTAGCCATCCGAGATCTGTTTGGCCTGCGCCCAAGCGGGCGACGATGGCGGAGAAACCGGAACCGATTGGCCAAGCATCAGGAGCGAAAATAGTAGGGCCACAGCGTTCAACCTCCAGATGACGACATTATGATCGGCA
>DATLJJ010000183.1:0-3957 GCA_035538975.1 Sphingomonas sp.
GCGCCGATATGGTCCTCGTGCCCATGGGTGAGCACGATGCCGAGCAGGTCGTCGAGCCGTTCCTCGATGAACTGGAGGTCGGGCAGGATCACGTCGATGCCCGGGTAGTTGGCGTCGCCGAAGGTGATGCCGCAGTCGACCATCAGCCACTTGCCTTGCGTGCCGTAGAGATTGACGTTCATGCCGATCTCGCCCGAGCCGCCGAGCGCGAGGAAGAGAAGTTCGTTGCCGGGTTTCACTGCGTTCCTATCTGTTTTTGCCGCCGCCCGGACGAAAGCGGGACGACGAGTAAATGCCTCAGGCTGCGCTTTGGCTGCGCTCCCATAGCATCGCGAGCCCCTGAATCGTCAGGTCGGGCTCGATCGCGTCGAACACGTCCGTATGCTTCTCGAACAGCACCGCGAGGCCGCCGGTCGCGATCACCTTCGATGGCCGCCCCACTTCGGTCTTCAGCCGCGCGACAAGCCCCTCGATCATCATCACATAGCCCCAGTAGATGCCGATGTGCATCTGGTCGACCGTATTGCGTCCGATCACGCTGGTGCCCTCGGGCGCCGAGATGGCGATGCGCGGCAGCTTGGCCGCGGCGGTGACGAGCGCATCGAGCGACAGGTTGATGCCCGGGGCGATGATCCCGCCCTTATACGCACCGCGATAGTCGACCACGTCGAAGGTCGTCGCGGTGCCGAAATCGATGATCAGCAAATCGCCCGGATGGCGCGCATGGCCCGCGATCATGTTGAGCGCACGGTCGGCGCCCAGATTGCCGGGCTCGTCCACGTCGAGCGGGAAGCCCCATCCGGCGCTCCCCTGCCCCGCGATCACCGGCTCGGTCTTGAAATATTTCTGCGCCAGCACCTCGAGGTTATGGAGCGCGCGCGGCACAACGGTGCCGATGATGACGCCGGTCACCACCGAACGGTCATAGCCCTCGAGGTTGAGCAGCTGGCTCAGCCACACGGCATATTCGTCGGCGGTGCGGCGCGGGTCGGTCGCTATCCGCCAGCGCCCGCGGATCTGCCCGCCATCGACGAGCGCAAAGACGATATTGGTGTTGCCGGCGTCGACCGCGAGCAGCATTGATTTCCCTTTCAGAGCAGGAACACGTCGCCTGCGTGAATGACATGGCGCGTCCCGTCGGCCAAGCGCAGGATGAGCGCGCCGTCGCGGTCGAGCCCGTCGAACAGCCCTTCGCGCGCACTGCCGTCCGCCAGGCGCGCGGTGAGTGCAGTGCCGACGGGATGCGCGCGGGCGAGCCAGCGCTCGCGGATCGGAGCGATCCCCTCACCCCGCCAGCGCGCGAGCCAGCGTTCAAAGGCTTCGGCGAGCGTCTCCGCGAAGAGCTGCGGATCGGGCGCCGCGCCATAGACGCGCATGCTGGTCGCCGCGCGGTCGAGCCCCTCGGGGCAATGGTGGAGATTCACCCCGAAGCCGATCACCACTGCGTCGTCCGCGCGCTCGAGCAGGATACCGGAAAGCTTGGCGCCCCCGACCAGCAAATCGTTGGGCCATTTGAGCGTTGCCTCGACGCCGTGGGCGCGCACCGCTTCTTCCAGCGCCACCGCGGCGACGAGCGCGAGCGTCGCAGGGGGCGGGTCGGTCGGTCGCAGGCGGATCAGCGTGCTCGCGTAGAGATTGCCCGCGGGCGAATCCCAAGCGCGGCCCTGCCGACCCCTGCCCGCGGTCTGACGCTCGGCGCGGAGCCAGCTTCCTTCTGCGGCCCCCGCCCGCGCGAACTCGGCCAGATCTGCGTTGGTCGAGCCCGTCTCCGCGACGGTGCGGATCACATGGCTCAGAACAATGCCCTTGCCGCCGCCGCAGTCCACAAGCCGAGCGGCCCGAGCAGCAGCCAGCCCAGCGGCGAGATCGCCGCGGCGGTGAGCACGATCAGCCCGCCCTCGACCGGGTCGGCGCGCCCCGCGAAAGCCGGCGCGGGCTCGTCGAAGTACATCGTCTTGACGATCTTGAGATAGTAATAGGCGCCGATCACCGAGGCAGCCGCGGCCAGCGCAGCGAAGATCCACAGCCCGGCCTGCACCGCGGCCATGAACACGCTCAGCTTGGCAAAGAAGCCGAGCAGCGGCGGAATGCCCGCGAGGCTGAACATGAAGATCGCCAGTGCCAGTGCGAGACCCGGGCGAGTACGCGACATGCCCGACAGGCTCTCGATCGTCTCGATCGAACGTCCCTCGGCATCGCGCATCTGGAGCACCACCAGGAAGCTGCCGAGCGTCATCACCACGTAGATCGCCATGTAGACGAGCACGCTCGACACGCCCTCCGGCGTACCCGCGGCGAGGCCGACGAGCGCGAACCCGACGTTGTTGATCGACGAATAGGCGAGCAGCCGCTTGATGTTGGTCTGGCCGATCGCGCCGACCGCGCCGAGCACGATCGAGGCGAGCGAGGCGAAGATCACGATCTGGCGCCAGTCGTGCAGCGCCGGGCCCATCGCCTCGACGGCGACACGCACCGCGAGCGCCACCGCCGCGACCTTGGGGGCCGAGGCGAAGAAGGCAGTCACCGGAGTCGGCGCGCCCTCATAGACGTCGGGCGTCCACATGTGGAACGGCACCGCGCTGATCTTGAAGGCGAGGCCGGCGAAGACGAACACCAGGCCGAACAGCAGCCCGATCGAGCGCTCGCCCGCATAGGCCTCTGCCACGCCCGAGAAGAGCGTCGTTCCCGAGAAGCCGTACACGAGGCTGATGCCGTAGAGCAGGATGCCCGAGGCGAGCGCGCCGAGCACGAAATACTTC
This sequence comes from Sphingomonas sp., assembly GCA_035538975.1. Classification (GTDB taxonomy): domain Bacteria; phylum Pseudomonadota; class Alphaproteobacteria; order Sphingomonadales; family Sphingomonadaceae; genus Sphingomonas. Next base: position 2,760 of record DATLJJ010000183.1, read on the forward strand.
AGGCCCGCCTCGGCCGAGCGCGCGTCGCGGCGCATGAAGCTGGCGAGCACATAGGCCGAGAGGCTCTGCAGCTCGAGGCCGACATAGAGCGTCAGCAGGTCGCCGGCGGAGACCATCATCCCCATGCCCGCGGCCGAAAGCAGGATCAGCACCGGATATTCGGGGCGCAGGTCGTCGCCCGAGGTGCGCTGGAAATAGCGCGGCGCGATCATGATCGATACCGCCGCGGCGGCGAAGATCAGCACCTTCGAAAAGGCGGCGAACATGTCGGGCCGGTACAGCCCGTCGAACGCCTCGCCACCCGCCGAGGCCGGGCCCGCGAGCGAAATGCCCGCGCCGATCAGCACCGCCACTGCGGTCCAGCTCACGAGGCGCGTCGCGGCCTGCCCGCCCCATGCGGCGACCAGCATCAGCAGGATTGCGCCCACGGCGAGCACCAGCTCGGGAAGCGCGGCCAGAATTTGCATCGAATAGCCCATCAGTGCGCCTCCCCATGTGCGGAGGCGGTGGCCGGCGCGTGGCCAGCAGCTTCGCCATGGCCGTGTGCGGCCGCGGCGGCGGGGTTGCCGGGGGTCGGCTGCGAGTCACCCTTGGGCAACGCACGCGCGACGCGTTCGACCAGACGCGCAGTGTCGGCGCGCATCGGGGCGAGGAAGCTCTCGGGATAGACGCCCATCCACAGCACGACCGCCGCGATTGGCCCGAGCAGCCACAGCTCGCGCATCGACAGGTCGGGCATCGCCTTGACGTCTTCCTTGGTCAGGTCGCCCCAGACGACGCGGCGGAACAGCCACAGCATATAGGCCGCGCCGAGGATGATTCCGGTGGTGCCGAGCAGCACCGCCACGGTCGAGACCTTGTAGACGCCCGCCAGGCCGAGGAACTCGCCGACGAAGTTGCTCGTGCCCGGCAGCCCGACCGAAGCCATAGTGAAGAGCATGAACAAGGTCGCATAGCGCGGCATGTTGATTGCGAGGCCGCCGTAGCGGTCGATCTCGCGGGTGTGCAGCCGGTCGTAGATCACGCCGACGCACAGGAAGAGCGCGCCCGACACCAGGCCGTGGCCCAGCATCACCATCATCGCGCCATCGATGCCCTGCGGATTGAGCGCGAACAGCCCCATCGTCACGATCGCCATGTGCGCGACCGACGAATAGGCGATCAGCTTCTTCATGTCGGTCTGCACCAGCGCGACGAG
>DATLJJ010000184.1:0-5202 GCA_035538975.1 Sphingomonas sp.
GACGTCGAACAGGTCGCGGCCAAGACGCTCGACCAGGTCCGTGACGACCTCGCCACCGAGATCACCACCCGTAAGACCACCGAAGCGCTCGCCAGCAAACGCCAGGCGATCGATGACGGCGTCGCGGACGGCAAGACCTTCGACGAGGCAGTGCGCGACGCCGGGCTTACCGCCGTCCGCACCCCGGCGCTCACGGCGCAGGGCACGAACCCCGACGATCCCAACTTCCAGCCCGACCCGCTTCTCGGTCCGGTGCTCCAAAGCGCCTTCGCGGCCGAGGAAGCCGGGGGCGATCCGGAGATCGTCCAGGTGGCGCCCGACGGCAGCTTCGCGCTGGTCGCAGTCGACCAGATCGTCCAGGCCGCCCCGCGTCCGCTCGCCCAGATCCGCGACAAGGTGAAGGCCGACTATCTGATGGACAAGGCGCACCAGAAGGCACGCGCCGCCGCCGCCGCAGTGATCGAGAAGCTCAAGAAGGGCGTCCCGATGCAGCAGGCGCTCGCCGAGGCCGGCGTCACCAAGGGCGCGCCGCCCAAGCCCTTCGACATGAAGCGCGCCGAAGTGCTCGGCACGCAGGTGCCGCCCTACATCCAGATGGCGTTCACCATGGCACCCAGGACCGCCAAGATGGTCGAAGGCCCGAACCGCATGGGCTATTACATCGTCCAGCTCGACGCGGTGAAGGAGCACAGCGCTGCTGGCGACCGCGCGGCGATCGCGCGGGTGCAGGCCGAAATCGCGCCGCAGACCGGCGCCGAACAGGCCAGCCAGTTCGTCGCGGCGATCCGCAATCATCTGAAGGTGGTTCGCAACGAGCAGGCGATCGCACGGCTGCGCGGCGAGCTCGGCCGCACGGGCTCGGCGCGCTGAGGTGAGCGAGGGCGCCGAAGCCGCTCGCGCGGCGCTGGCGGCGGGGCGGCCGGCGCTGCTCTGGCGCCGCCAGGTTGCCGACACCGAGACTCCGGTCGCCGCCGCGCTCAAGCTGATCGAGCCCGGGCGCGGCGACTTCCTGCTCGAATCGGTCGAGGGCGGGTCGGTGCGCGGTCGCCACAGCCTGATCGGCCTCGCCCCCGACCTCGTCTTCCGCGCGACCGGCGCCGCGGCCGAGATCAACCCGCACTGGCTCACCGACCGCGAGGCTTTCACGCCCTGCGCCGAGCCTGCGCTTGAGGCGCTGCGCAGCCTCGTCACGCGCTGCCGGATGGACGTGCCCGCCGAGCTGCCGCGCGCGCTCGCCTGCCTCGTCGGCTATTTCGGCTATGAGACCGTCGGGCTGGTCGAGAAGCTGCCGCGCCCGCCCGAGAATCCGATCGGCGTGCCCGACATGCTGTTCGTCCGTCCGACGGTCGTCCTGATCTTCGATCGGCTGGCCGACACCCTGTTCCTCGTCGCACCGGTCTGGCCCGACGCGGAGCGCAGCCCCGATGCGCTGGTCGAAGCCGCCTCGGACCGTATCGACGCGGTCGCTGCGCGGCTCGCCACCGCTTCCCTCCCTGCCCCCGTCCGCGCCGATCCGCTGGAGATCGTACCCGCGCCGGTGCTGGCCCCCGGCCGCTATGCCGAAATGGTCGCGCGCGCGAAGGACTACATCTCCGCAGGCGACATCTTCCAGGTCGTGCTCGCCCAGCGGTTCACCACACCATTCACGCTGCCGCCCTTCGAGCTCTATCGCGCGCTGAGGCGCGTGAACCCGTCGCCCTTCCTCTATCACCTCGACCTGCCCGGCTTCGCGCTCACCGGATCGAGCCCCGAGATCCTGGTGCGCGCGCGGGACGGCGAGATCACCATTCGCCCGATTGCCGGCACGCGTCCGCGCGGCAAGACCGCAGCGGAAGACGAGGCCAACCGCGCCAGCCTGCTCGCCGATCCCAAGGAACGCGCCGAGCACCTCATGCTGCTCGATCTCGGCCGCAACGACGTCGGCCGCGCCGCCGAGGCCGGCACGGTGCGCGTGACCGACAGCTACACGATCGAATTCTACAGCCACGTCATGCACATCGTCTCGAACGTGGTCGGCCGGCTGAGGCCGGGTGCCGACGCGCTCGATGCGCTGTTCGCGGGGTTCCCGGCAGGCACCGTCAGCGGCGCGCCCAAGGTCCGCGCCTGCGAGATCATCGCCGAGCTCGAGCCCGAGACGCGCGGGCCCTATGCCGGCGGCGTCGGCTATTTCTCGCCCGACGGATCGATGGACAGCTGCATCGTGCTCCGCACCGCACTGGTGAAGGACGGCGTGATGCACGTCCAGGCCGGCGCCGGCATCGTCGCCGACAGCGACCCGGCGTACGAACAGCGTGAGTGCGAGGCAAAGTCCGGTGCCCTCTTCGCCGCCGCCCGCGAGGCCGTGGCGCGCGCGAGCGAGGCGGGATTCGGGCAGTAAACCCTCTCCCCCCTGGGAGAGGGAGTCTGGCTCAGGGGACGCGCGCCGCCCTGGCCTTGGCGTCGAGGCGCTCCTGATACCATTGGCGGATCATCGCGCGGCTGCACCCGGTCTGGCCGCCAGTCCCGATCGGCGAGCAGCTGTTGGGCAGGCCTGCGCGGTTGACCTCCTCCACCGTCTCCACGCGATTGGTCCAGGCCTGGGCCGCGGCACCTTCGTCAGGCTGGTTCCGGAAGCGCTTGGGAATGCGATAGGGCGATTCGCCGGCATTGGCGCACACCACGATCTCGTCGGGGCTCTCCGCCTTGGGGCATTGCTCGTCGCCATAGAGCAGGATCGAGCGGACGCGCTGAGGCGGGTCCTTCGACTCGTTCTGGTCCTGCGCGGCCGCGGGCGCGGCGAGCAGCGCCGTGGCAAGGATCAATCGGGCGAGCATTCAAACTCCTCGGCTAACGTTACGCCCCTTTGGGCAAGCGTCTCGCCCCGGACTATGGCCGCGCCAAGGCAATTGTGGGATTAAGAGAAACGCCCTACCTCGGCGCCATGATCCTCGTCATCGACAATTACGACAGCTTCACCTGGAACCTGGTCCATTATCTGATGGAGCTGGGCGCCGAGGTGCAGGTGGTGCGCAACGACGCGCTGAGCGCCCGCGACGCGATCGCGTCCAACGCCCAGGCGTTCCTGATCTCGCCGGGCCCCTGCACGCCCAACGAAGCGGGGATCAGCCTCGATCTCGTCGCCGCCTGCGCCGATCTCAAGAAGCCGCTGCTCGGCGTTTGCCTTGGTCACCAGTCGATCGGCCAGCATTTCGGCGGACAGGTGGTCCGCGGCGGACTGATGCACGGCAAGACCAGCCCCGTCGAACACGACGGCACGGGGCTGTTCGAGGGCCACCCCTCGCCCTTCACCGCGACGCGCTATCATTCGCTGATCGTCACCGACATTCCCGACGATCTGGTGGTCAACGCCACGGCGTCGGACGCATCGGTAATGGGCTTCCGCCACCGCGAGCTGCCGATCCACGGCGTGCAGTTCCACCCGGAGAGCATCGCTACCGAACACGGACATGCGATGCTGGCGAACTTCCTGCGGCTGGCCGGGATCGAGGCGAAAGCGCTGGCGTAAGCGCCGGGCGGCCTAACTTCCCACTTTTCCCGCGTTTTGGGCAATTTCATTGGCGTTGTTATATTTCGCGTACCCACTAGCTTGAGGAGGTGGTAGATGTTTCACTTCCTCAACTTGTGGCGCGAGTCGTTCGCGCAGGACGACATGCCGGATTGGAAGCCACCCCAGTTTTCGAAGCGGCAGGTTTCCGACGCTGGGAAGCTTCTGAAAGAGCACCATCCGGCTGTGAGCGACCAGCTTCTTGAGGCCTTCCGGATCGCTCACAATTGGCGGGCTAGTCACATAGTGCCGATGCGCGCGATGCGCGCTGAAATGAACGCCAAGGTCCGGCGTGTTGGCGGTGACGCGCTTACCGCAGCTCGCCTCAAGCGGATGAGTTCGCTTCGCGCAAAGTTACGGCGAGCCCCACACACTCTTTATCAGATGCAGGACATTGCCGGCTGTCGCGCGATCATGCCGGACCAAGCGGCTATTGACCGGCTGCTTGCCCTGTACCGGAGCGAAGCGGCGCACCATCTCCAAGGCGAAAATGATTACATCTCGCGACCGAAGGCGAGTGGGTATCGAAGCCACCACCTGATTTTCCGTTTTCAGGGGGTGGCCGAATATGAGCCTTGGAACAGGAGCCCGATGTTCGTTGAGGTGCAGCTCCGCACCAGACTACAGCACGCATGGGCAACTGCTGTCGAAGCAGTGGGAATGGTGAGGGGCGAGGACCTTAAGAGCGGCGTAGGGGACGCCGATTGGCTTCGGTTCTTCTCCCTCATGGCGGCCGAAATAGCCGCCAGAGAGAAATCAGCGCTGGTCCCCGGCACCCCAGAATCCGATGCCGACCGCCGGGAAGAAATTGTGGCGCTTGAGCGCGGGTTGAACGCGTTGGCGAGTTTGGAAAAGTATCGGCAGGCTGTGAAAATCAGCGAAACCGCAAGCACTGGCTCGCCGTTCTTCCTGATCCAATTCGATCCCGTCAATCAATACGTCCGAGTTCGCGGCGTGTCGCTCAATGCCTCGTCTCATGCTCTGGACGACGCCGAAAACAACAAGCTTCTCAATTCGGTTCTGGTTTCGGTAGACAAGATAGCCGATCTTCGTTCGGCTTATCCGAACTACTTCATGGATGTCAGAATGTTTACTGACTGCCTCAGGAGAGTGGTATCGCCACCTCCGAAGGCTAAGTTCAACATAGACGAGAAGTGGTTGAGCGCGTGGTTAGGTCGGGGCTAGACATTCGTTCGGCCACCCTTTCTAAGAACGCGCTCAATCACCTCGTCGGCTTCTATGGGGTTTAGTTCGCCAGCGTCGATTAGCTTTTGAGCCTCTCGCTTGAACCGCTCGCTCTGCACCTCCGGGGGCTCGGTTTGCTTCTTCTTTGGCATGGCGCTTAGGCCCTTCCACAAGACGTTTGGTAGGTGAGCCGCTTGCCAACGATGCCCGAAAGCAAGCGGTCTGCGCGCTCGCCGTCATTGCAGCCAAGCGCCACGCGGTTGCTGTAGCGAAAATCGAACTCAGCAAGGTAGCGGTGAAGGTGCTTCTCGCCGCAGTGCTGGTAGATCCCGCGCATGCCGCGCTTGAAGATCGAGAAGAAGCCTTCGATGGTGTTGGTGTGGGCTTCGCCGCGCACGTACTCCTTGACGCCGTGGCGCACGACTTGATGCTCGGCGAAGCTGCGGCCGATGACGCGGTAGAAGTTGGCTTCG
>DATLJJ010000185.1:0-10748 GCA_035538975.1 Sphingomonas sp.
GAGCGTGCAAGCGGAACGGAACGCGCCCGGGCGTGCGCGGCCGGATAGTGGCGCGCCTCGACTGCCGCGACGACCTCGTCGGCGAACAGTCCCACCACCGCCACGGCGATGGCGCGGAACAGCAGCCACCAGGCAAGCAGGAACAGCACCAGCGTCGCGAAACTGGCGAAGACGTTGCCGTCGTCGCGCACACCGAGCCGCGGCTCGACGATGTCCGCGATCCAGTCGAGCGCGAACCACAGCCCCACGCCCGCCGCGGCGAAGAGCAGCACCGTGACGAGCAGTGACTTGAGCAAGACGATCGCCACGGGCCGGTCGGTCAGCTGGCCCAGCGAGAGGAAGAATGCGTGGATCATTGCGCTATTCCTTGCCCTTCCCTAGGGCGGCGGCGCAACCCATTGGAGCCATTGACTTGACCAGCCCCACCTATGACGTGGTCGCGATCGGCAACGCGATCGTCGACATCCTTGCCCAGGCCGACGACGCATTCATCGAGGAGATCGGCGTCGCCAAGGGGTCGATGCAGCTGATGTTCTCGCCCGAGGAGGCCGATGCGCTCTATGCCAAGATGGGCCCCGGACGCGAGGTTTCGGGTGGATCGGCGGCCAACACCGTCGCGGGCATCGCCGCGCTGGGCGGCAAGTGTGCCTTCATCGGCCAGGTCGCCGACGACCAGCTCGGTCAGGTCTTCGGCCACGACATCCGCGCCGCGGGCGTGCATTTCGACACGGCCGTCCGCGCGGGCCAGCCCACCACGGCGCGCTGCCTGATCTTCGTGACTCCCGACGGCCAGCGCACGATGAACACCTTCCTCGGCGCCTCGCAGTTCCTGCCCGCGAGTGCGCTCGACATCGACCTGATCGCCAGCGGCGCGATCCTCTATCTCGAAGGCTATCTCTGGGATCCGGAAGAGCCCCGCGCGGCGATGCGCAAGGCGATCGACGTCGCGCGCGCCAACGGCCGCAAGGTGGCCTTCACGCTCTCGGACGTCTTCTGCATCTCGCGCCACGGCGACGACTTCCGCCAGCTGATTGCCGAAGGGCTCATCGACATCCTCTTCGCCAACGAGAACGAGCTGCTCGCGCTGTGCGAGCATGAGTCGTTCGAGGAAGCGGTACAGCACATCCACGGCAAGGTGCCGCTGCTGGTCGTGACGCGCAGCGAGAAGGGTGCGATCGCGCTCCAGGGCGACGAGCGCGTGCAGGTCGATGCCGAGCCGATCGAGCGGCTGGTGGATACCACCGGCGCGGGCGACATGTTCGCGGCCGGCTTCCTCCACGGCCAGGCGCAGGGTCGCGGCCTCGAGGAATCGCTTCGGCTGGGCGCGATCTGTGCAGCCGAGATCATCCAGCATTATGGCGCGCGCGCCGAAGTCGACCTGAAGAAGCTCGCGGCCGAGAAGCTGGGGTGAGCTGATCCTTCCCGAGCGGGTTCGGGAGAAATGAAAAAGGGGCCGGAGGATCGCTCCTCCGGCCCCTTTTCTTTTGCCTCCCCGGCTCAGTGCGTTCCGGGCACTTCGGGCTTCAGCTCCTCATAAGCCTCGTGCTCGGGGACATCGATGATGCCGCGGCCGACGTGGCTGCGCGAGCGGCTGTAGCCGAAATAGACCAGCAGGCCGATCGCCGCCCAGACCAGGAACAGGATGATGCTCTTGTAGTCGAGGCTGACGAACAGATAGAGGCAGCCCGCGATCGCCAGCGGCGCCGTGAAATAGAGCGCCGGGGTGCGGAACGGGCGGTGGCGGGCCGGATCGGTCTTGCGGATCACCATCACTGCGATCGAGACCGCGGCGAAGGCGAAGAGCGTGCCCGAGTTCGAGATGTTCGCAAGCTGGCCGACCGGGAAGAAGGCCGCGAACAGCGCCACTGCGATGCCGGTGATGATCGTGATCACGTGCGGCGTGTTGAACCTGGGGTGGATCTTCGAGAAGGCTGCGGGGAGCAGGCCGTCGCGGCTCATCACGAAGAAGATGCGGGTCTGGCCGAACATCATCATCAGGATGACCGAGGGCAGCGCCAGCCCGGCGGCGAGGCCGAGCAGGTTGCCGATCTGCGGCCAGCCGATCTCGCGCAGCGTCCATGCCAGCGCTTCCTTCGAGCAGACCACCGCGGCGTCGCCGATCGCCTTGCACTGCGCGGCAAGCTCGGGGCTGCCGGGATCGAGCGCTTCGCCGCCTGTTCCGAACACCGGCTGCGCGCCCACCGTGCCGATCACGCCGGCGGCGACGAGCAGGTAGAAGATCGTGCAGATGGCGAGCGAGCCGATCAGGCCGATCGGCATGTTGCGCTGCGGGTTCTTGGTCTCTTCGGCCGCGGTCGAGACCGCGTCGAAGCCGACATAGGCGAAGAAGATCGATGCGGCCGCGGCGGAGATGCCGCCGAAACCGAGCGGCGCGAAGGGCGTGAACTGATCCATGTTCATCACCGGCACCGCCAGCGCGATGAACAGCGTCAGCGCCGCAACCTTGATCGCGACGAGGATCGCATTGACCGTGGCGCTCTCCTTGGTGCCGATCACGAGCAGCCAGGTGACCAGTCCGGCGATTGCCATCGCGGGCAGGTTGATGATGCCGCCGTCGAGCGGCCCGAGCACCAGCGTTTCGGGTATGTGGACCCCGAAGCTGTGCTCGATCAGGCCGACGACATAGCCGGACCACCCCACCGACACCGCGCCTGCGGCGACGGCATATTCGAGGATCAGCGCCCAGCCGACCATCCAGGCGATCAGCTCGCCCATCACGGCATAGCTATAGGTATAGGCCGAGCCCGAAACGGGCACCATCGACGCCATCTCGGCATAGCAGAGCGCCGCGAACGCGCAGACCACGCCGGCGATCACGAACGACAGCATCATGCCGGGGCCGGCCTTTTGCGCGGCCTCGGCGGTGAGAACGAAGATGCCCGTGCCGATCACCGCGCCGATGCCCAGCATGGTGAGCTGGAACGCTCCCAGTGACCGGTGGAGCGACTTCTTTTCGGCGGTGGCGAGGATGGCATCGAGTGGCTTGATGCGCCCGAATATCATTTGGATGGTCCCCTATGCGGCGCAAACGCGCGCCGCCCCGATTGAAAGCCGCGAGCCTAGCCGCAAAACCGTCATGCGCAATGCTTTAGTGGAGGTGGGGAGGCGCCGGGGTGGAAAGTGGCGCGGCAGGGGTATAGTCTGGACTGCCGGGAGGTACCGTCAATGGCTACCGTCAAGGAACAGCTCGCCGCAGCCAACCAGAGCGTCCCGCGCGTGGACGTCGCCGAAGCGCGAAGGCTGGTCGCCGAGGAAGATGCGCTGCTGGTCGACGTGCGCGATGCGAACGAAGTCGCGCAGACCGGAAAGCTCGCGGGCGCACGCAACATATCGCGCGGGATGATCGAATTCCGCGCCGATCCCGAGCTCTCCTACCACGACCCCGAGTTCCGCGCTGACCGTCCGGTGGTGCTCTATTGCGCCTCGGGTGGGCGCTCGGTGCTCGCCGGCAAGGCGCTAAAGGACATGGGCTATCAGCGAGTCCACAACCTCGGCGGCTTCGGCGATGCGGTTAAGGCGGGCATGGAAACCGAACCCGCCGCCTGAAGCGGCGCGGCGGTATCAGCGCGCGAGCATCGGCCCCAGCGGCCGGCCGGCGAAGATGTGGACGTGGAGGTGCGGCACTTCCTGGTGCGCGTTGACGCCGGTGTTCGCCAGCAGCCGATAGCCTTCGCCCACCAGACCCGCTTCGCGCGCGACATGCCCCACTGCGCGCACGAAGCCCGCGATCTCGGCTTCGCTCCCGCGCGCGGAGGAATCGTCCCAGCTCACGAACGGGCCCTTGGGAATCACCAGCACATGGTGCGGCGCCTGCGGATTGATGTCGTGGAAGGCGAGGGCGAACTCGTCCTCATAGACCTTCTTCGACGGGATCTCGCCGCGCAGAATCCTCGCGAAGATGTTCTGGTCGTCATAGGGCCGGGTGGCGTCGATCGGCATGGCGCTATCCTTAGCTGGTTCTGCTTGTCGACCCGGGGGAGGACCGGGCGCGGCTTGCCTTTTCTTCCAGCCCCGACACGCCCTCGCGGCGCGCGAGCTCGGCCCGGACGTCGTCGAGGCTCAGGCCCGCGTCGGCCAGCAGCACGATGAGGTGGAAGATCAGGTCGGCGGATTCGCTGACGAGGCCCGGCTTGTCATCGGCGATGGCGGCGATCACCGCCTCGACGGCTTCCTCGCCGACCTTCTGCGCGATCTTGGCGCGGCCACGTGTGGTGAGCTTGGCGACGTAGGAACTCGCCGGATCGCCGCTGCGGCGTTCGCGGATCACCTGTTCGAGCGCGTCGAGGGAGTCGGCCATGGCGCCCGGCTGCGGTAGCGCGGGGCTTCTGTCAATCCTCGCGACGGCGACGGAAGCGGGCACGCAGCCGGCTGCGCACGAACCACAATGCCGCCGCAGCGCAGGCGAAGAGCGCAAGGTCCGAAAGCTCCGGCATCGTCCGTGGGCCCGCGGCGCCGCTGTGCGGAGCGGCGAGGGCAGGGGCGGCGACCAGCAGGACGAACGCGACATAGGGCATGCGCGGACGTGTAGCGGCGGGGGATTGGGGAAGCGTTAAGCCGCCGCCTCAGGAGCGAACCGGAATGCCCTCGGCCGCCAGCGCTGCGTGCGCCTCGGCGATCGTCGCCTGGCCGAAGTGGAAGATCGATGCCGCGAGCACGGCCGAGGCGTGACCGTCGCGAATGCCCTCGACGAGATGCTGGAGATTGCCCACGCCGCCCGACGCGACCACGGGCACGGTCACCTGATCGGCGATGGTGCGGATCAGCGCGAGATCATAGCCGTCGCGTGTACCGTCGCGGTCCATCGAAGTGACGAGCAGCTCGCCCGCGCCCAGCTCGGCGAGGCGCAGCGCATGCTCGACCGCGTCGATTCCGGTCGCGCGGCGGCCGCCGTGGGTGAAGACTTCCCAGCGCTCGCCGACGCGGCGCGCGTCGACCGATGCGACCACGCACTGGCTTCCCATCACTTCGGCGATCTCGGACACGACCTCGGGCCGCGACACTGCGGCTGAATTGACCGCCACCTTGTCTGCGCCCGCGAGGAGCAGCGCGCGCGCATCCTCGACGCTGCGCACGCCCCCGCCAACGGTGAGCGGCATGAAGCAGACTTCGGCGGTGCGACGGACCACGTCGACCATTGTGCCCCGCGCCTCGTGGCTGGCGGTGATGTCGAGAAAGCAGAGTTCGTCGGCACCCGCCGCATCATAGGCGCGCGCCTGCTCGACCGGGTCGCCGGCGTCGATCAGATCGACGAAGTTCACGCCCTTGACGACGCGTCCGTTGGCCACGTCGAGGCAGGGGATGACGCGTGCGCGGACCGTCATGGGATTTGTCTGCCTGAAGGCGCGAAGGTGGAAAGCGCCTGTGCGCGCAACGAGGCGACGGCGCGAGGAAGAAGAAATTTGTTCGCGCGGAGGCGCGGAGGCGCAGAGAGGGCGGGCTGTTCTGCGGCGTCAGCCGCTGCATCTGGCGCCAGTCCCCTCGCGTATTGGTGCACAGAGGGGCCGCTCGCGCGGCCGGGCGATTGCTCCGCGCCTCCGCGCCTCCGCGCGAACATCATTGCGCCCCGGTCCCTCACCGCGCCACCTCGATCGCCTGCGCCAGGTCGAGCCGGCCATCGTAGAGGGCGCGGCCGGTGATCACGCCTTCGATCCCGTCCGCGACGTGGCCGCGCAGCGCATGAATGTCGCCGATGTCAGTGACGCCTCCGCTCGCGATCACGGGAATCGAGACCGCGCGGGCGAGCGCGACCGTCGCCTCGACGTTGCAGCCCTTGAGCAGCCCGTCGCGGCCCACGTCGGTGAAGAGCAGCGCGGCGACGCCGGCATCCTCGAAGCGCCTGGCCAGCTCCTCTACGCGCACGTCGGACACATCGGCCCAGCCGCGCGTGGCGACCATGCCATCGCGCGCGTCGACCGCGACGACGACGCGCCCGGGATTATCGCGTGCTGCCTCGCGCACCAGCGCGGGGTTCTCGAGCGCCGCGGTGCCGATCACCACGCGTGCCACGCCGAGGTCGAGCCAGCGATCAATGGACTCACGATTGCGGATGCCCCCGCCCAGCTGGACCTTGCCGGGGAAGGCCTGAAGGATCGCGGAAACCGCGGCGCCATTGACCGACTCGCCCGCGAAGGCGCCGTCGAGGTCGACCACGTGCAGCCATTCGGCGCCCGCGTTGGCGAAAATCTCCGCCTGCGCCGCGGGATTGTCGCCATAGACCGTCGCGCGATCCATGTCGCCTTCGGCCAGGCGCACCACCTGGCCGCCCTTGAGGTCGATGGCCGGGAAGACGATCAGGCCAGAACTTACGGACGCCATTTGAGAAACCTCTCGAGCAGCGCAATTCCGTAGCGCTGGCTCTTCTCGGGGTGGAACTGGACGCCGGCGATATTGTCGCGTCCGATCGCGGCTGTGATCTCGCCGCCATGGTCGCTGGTCGCCAGCACGTGCTCGCCCGTGAAGGCGAAGCTGTGGAGGAAATAGGCTTCGCCGCGCTTGATCAGCGGGTGAGCCACGGTCGGCACCACGTCGTTCCAGCCCATGTGCGGCACGCGCACTTCGGGGGAAGGAAGCAGGTGGCGGACGGTGCCGGGGATCCAGCCGAGTCCCTGGTGCACGCCATGTTCCTCACCGCGCTCCGCCATGAGTTGCATGCCGACGCATACGCCGAGGAACGGGGCGCCCTGCCGCATCACACGCTCCTCGAGCGCCTCGACCATGCCCTCGATACCGCGCAGCCCGCCCGCACAGGCGCTGAACGCACCGACGCCGGGAAGCACGACCCGGTCGGCCTTGAGCACCGCTTGCGGATCGGCAGTGATCAGCAGGTCCGGCGCGCCTGCTGCCTTGAGCGCATTGTGGACCGAATGGAGGTTGCCCGCGCCATAGTCGATCAGCGCGACGCTCACTGTGCCAGCGCCTCCAGACCGGGAGCAACGACGCCGGGGGCGATCTCGATGAACTCGAAGTCGGCGGCGCCGTTGGTCGCAAAGGGATCGGTCGCGGCCCAGGCCTTCACCTCGTCCATCGAACCACGGACGAGGAAGATGCCGCCGGTCACCGGGACCTTGCGGCCTGCCATCAGCAGCCGGCCGTCGGTGGCCGCCTGCTTGAGCCATTCGACATGCGCGGGGCGCAGCGCGTCGATCGTCTCGATCGGCACCTTGTAGGTGAGCAGCACGAGGATCATCACAGCACCCCCTTGGTCGAGGGGATTGCATCGGCCTTGCGAGGATCGATCTCCACCGCTTCGCGAAGCGACCGGGCGAGGCCCTTGAACGCGGCTTCGGCGATGTGGTGGTTGTTGGTGCCGTAGAGCGTCTCGACGTGGAGCGTCAGCCCCGCCGTCTGCGCGAACGAGTGGAACCAGTGCTCGAACATCTCGGTGTCCATCTCGCCGAGGCGCTTCTGGCTGAACTCGGTCTTCCAGACGAGGAAGGGCCGGCCCGAAATGTCGACTGCCACGCGCGTCAGCGTCTCGTCCATCGGCGACAAGGCGTCCGCGTAACGCCGGATGCCCTTCTTGTCGCCCAGCGCCTTTGCCACCGCCTCGCCGATCGCGAGCCCGGTGTCCTCCACCGTGTGGTGCTGGTCGATGTGCAGGTCGCCCACCGTCTTCACGTCGAGGTCGATCAGCGAATGGCGGCTGAGCTGCTCGAGCATGTGATCGAAAAAGCCGATGCCGGTGGAGATGGCATAGGCGCCGGTGCCGTCGAGGTTGACGGTGACGTCGACCGAGGTCTCGCTCGTCTTGCGGCTGATCGTTGCGGTGCGCATGTCCGCCCCACATAGCGATGGCGGCGCGCCATGCAATCTTGACCCGCGGTCGCAACCCGCTACCCAAGGATTATGACCGGTAGCGTACCTGACAGCCTGATTCCCTATGACGAGATCGTGCAGGAGGCCCTGCGCGCAGTCGTCGGCCGCGTCCTCAATTCGGTCGCCGAGACGCAGGGGCTGCCTGGGGCGCACCATTTCTACATCACCTTCAAGACCGAAGCGCCGGGAGTCGACATCCCGCAGCGGCTGCGCGAGCGCTTCCCGGACGAGATGACGATCGTCCTCCAGCACCGTTTCTGGGACCTGAAGGTCGATGACGAGAAATTCTCGGTCGGCCTCAGCTTCAACCAGGTCCCGGCGATCCTGACGATCCCGTTCGCGGCGATCACCGGCTTCCACGATCCGGCGGTCAATTTCGAGCTGCGCTTTCAGGCGACCGAAGTCGCCGACGAGCCCGAGCCGCACGAGGAGGCCGAGAACGACGCCGCCTCTGCCGCGGTGATCAAGCCGGCCGAGGACGGCTCGAACGTCGTCTCGGTGGACTTCAAGCGCAAGAAATAACGCGGGTCAGCGCTCCGGCGGACGCGTGAGTCGCGCCCGCAAATCGTGCATCGGCACCGACTGCGCAGCCGCGACGCGATCCTTCGCGCCCAGCACATTGCCGAGATGCTCGAGCACCTGGCTTGCGCGATCGAGGTTCTGCAGCGCCTGCAGATGCTGCTGGAGCACGGCGGGGTCGCTCACCAGCTCCTCGCCCAGCTCGTCGAGCAGGCGGCGGACGTGGAGAATTTCGTCGACGATGCGCGAGTCGAGGTCGGCGGCGACGGGAACTGCGGCCGGCGCCTGAGGCTCCGCCGGCAAGGCGGCACCGCTGCGCACCGCCGCCTGGATCGCATCGACTCGCGCCTGGCCGCGGTGGCCGTCGAAGGTCGCGACTCGCGTGCCGGAGACCCATTCGTCGACAGTGACCGCGCAATGATCGAAGGCGACGCCGCAGCGTCCGCCGGCCTGCCATGCGACGGTGGCGGCGACCTCTACCTCGGCGCGGCGCAGCACCAGCCGGCTTCCCGGGCGCGGCAGCGCGGCGCCGTCGATCATCGCGCCGCTCTCGGAAAGATTGCGGATGCGCACGGGGGCCTTGAGCCCATCGACCTCGATCGTCGCGGACAGCAGCAGGTTCTTGCGGGCTGCGCGCGGCTGGGGCTCAGGGCCCGGGCTCGGGGGCGGCGTGCTGTCGGTCATGCCTAATTCTATGGCAAGCAACCTATCTACGGGTAGATACTGGAAAAAAATGTCGCGCACGCCGGGTGCTGGAAACGGCGCCGACGTAAGGCTAGAGCGCCCTCGACTGCCGCGGCCGCGGATGAAGGAGGAAAGCTTGACCACCCGTACCGAAACCGACTCGATCGGTGCCATCGAAGTTCCTGCCGACGCCTATTGGGGCGCGCAGACCCAGCGCTCGATCGAGAATTTCCCCTTCGGCGCAATGGAGCGCATGCCGCTGGGCATCGTCCATGCCCAGGCGATCGTGAAGCAGGCCGCGGCGCGGGTGAACGTCAAGCACGGGCTCGACCCCGAGATCGCCAAAGTAATCGACCAGGTCGCGCAGGAGATCGTCGACGGCAAGCTCGATGATCAGTTCCCGCTGGTGATCTGGCAGACCGGCTCGGGCACCCAGACCAACATGAACGTCAACGAGGTGATCGCGGGCCGCGCTAACGAGATCCTGACCGGCAAGAAGGGCGGCAAGTCGCCCGTGCACCCGAACGATCACGTCAACATGGCGCAGTCGTCGAACGACTCGTTCCCGACCGCGCTGCACATCGCGGCGGCGCGCGCCGTGACGCTCAAGCTCTATCCGGCGCTCGACAAGCTGCACGCCTCGCTCGAGGCGAAGGTCAAGGCGTGGGATCACATCGTCAAGATCGGCCGCACGCATCTGCAGGACGCGACGCCGCTGACGCTGGGCCAGGAATTCTCGGGCTATGCCGCGATGCTCGAATCGGCGCGTGCGCGCTTCGCATCGGTGCTCGATCTCGACATCTTCAAGCTGGCGCTGGGCGGTACCGCGGTCGGCACCGGGCTCAACTCGCCCCCCAACTATGCCGAGGACGTGGCGGCCGAGATCGCGAAGATCACGGGGCTTCCCTTCGTCACTGCCCCGAACAAGTTCGAGGCACTGGCGACCAAGGACCAGCTGGTGAACCTCTCCGGCGTCTGCAACACGCTCGCAGTCTCGCTCAACAAGATCGCCAACGACATCCGCCTGCTCGGCTCGGGCCCGCGCTCGGGGCTCGGCGAGCTCGACTTGCCGGCGAACGAGCCTGGCAGCTCGATCATGCCGGGCAAGGTCAACCCGACGCAGAGCGAGTCGCTGACGATGGTCGCGGCGCAGGTGATCGGCAATCACATGGCGGTCACCGTCGGCGGCATGCAGGGCCATTTCGAGCTCAACGTGTTCAAGCCGCTGATCGGCTCGAACGTGCTCCGCTCGATCGAACTGATGGCAGTGGGCATGGTCAGCTTCGCCGAGCGCGCGGTCGACGGCGCCAAAGCCAACGAGAAGCAGATCAAGGAGCTGGTCGACCGCTCGCTGATGCTGGTCACTGCGCTCGCGCCGGCGATCGGCTATGACAATGCCGCCAAGATCGCCAAGAACGCGCACGAGAAGGGGCTGACGCTCAAGGAGTCGGGCCTTCAGCTCGGGCTGGTCGACGAGGCGACCTTCGACAAATACGTCCGTCCGGAGACGATGGTCGGGCGGTGATTGTGACGGCCCGGCTTGGCTGCGCCCCGGCGAAGGCCGGGGCACAGTTGCGGGCAGCTCGTTGCTGGGCCCCGGCCTTCGCCGGGGAACCAGTATCCTTCTCAGCCGCTTAGCCCTCAAATCATCACCATGAGGGACTCCCAAATGATCGGCGACGCAATCGCAGGCTGGATCGGAAACCGGA
>DATLJJ010000186.1:0-6804 GCA_035538975.1 Sphingomonas sp.
TCGAGGCAGAACAGGAACCCTCGTCTCCTTGTGGCGCTAAGCCCTGCCGGGCTGCGCATGGGGGTTCGAATCCCTTCGCATGCTCCAGCGTTTCCGGGCCATGTACCCGGACCACGACAATCGGTCGCCCCAGAACACAGCGTTTCCAAACTGCGGCCTTGCGAGTGCCGCATTCGATTTCCAGATCGTGGCTGTCCGAGCGGTTGGGGCTCCGATCTTCGGTGACATCGGCATCCGTGCAAGCGGGTGTTCAGGTTGTTCGAGGGAATGTGGTTGTATGAAGTCGTTCCTTTCCAAGCTGATAGCCGTCGCGCTGGTGGCGCTGCCCGTGGCCGTGCCCGCCGCTGCCAACGAGACCGCGCCGCCCCCGATCGCGAGCGAATGGGCCAACCCGAGCAACAGCGTGCACGTGCGAATCGACCGTTGCGGCAACAGCATCTGCGGGACCGTGAGCTGGGCGAGCGCCAAGGCGATCGCCGATGCGCGTCGCGGGGGCACGCAGAATCTGGTCGGCACGCGGCTGTTCCGCGACCTCGAGCCTGCGGGCGCGGGCAAGTGGAAGGGCAAGGTGTTCGTTCCCGACATCCGCAAGACCTTCTCAGGCACCATCAGCTTCGCCGGGCAGGAGAAGATGGTCGGCAAGGGCTGCGTGCTGTTCGGCGTGATCTGCAAGTCGCAGACGTGGTCGCGGGTGCGCTGAGGCTTTAGCCGCAGCAATCGGGGTGGCGCTGAGCGGCGGAGCGGCTAGCTTCGCGGGATGAACGCAGCACCCATACGAGTCGGCATCGGCGGCTGGACCTTCGAGCCGTGGCGCGGCACCTTCTATCCGGAGAAGCTGAGCCAGAAGAAGGAGCTCGAATTCGCGTCGCGGCAGCTGACCGCGATCGAGATCAACGGCACCTATTATTCGAGCTTCAAGCCCGCGACCTTCGAGGGATGGGCCAGGACGGTGCCTGACGGGTTCGTCTTCGCCGTGAAGGCATCGCGCTTCTGCACCAACCGCAAGATACTGGCCGAAGGCGGCGAATCGATCGAGCGCTTCGTCGGGCAGGGGATCACCGAGCTCGGCGACCGGCTGGGGCCGATCCTGTGGCAGTTCATGGCGACCAAGAAGTTCGACGCTGAGGATTTCGGCGCCTGGCTCAAGCTGCTTCCCGAGGCGCAGGATGGCGTGAAGCTCCGCCACGCGGTGCAGGTACGGCACGAGAGCTTCGCGGTGCCCGAGTTCGTCGCGATGTGCCGCGACGCGGGCGTCGCGATCGTCTTCGCCGATTCGCCCGAGTATCCCGCGATCGCCGACGTGACCGGCGACTTCGTCTATGCGCGGCTCGAGGCGGGCGAGGACGACAATCCCTTTTGCTACCCTGAATCGGCGCTGCCGCGCTGGACCGATGCGGCGCGGACCTGGGCCGCTGGCGGCAGGCCGGAGGGGCTGCCCTATGTCGTGGACGCGGATCCGCCCAAACGCCCGCGCGAAACCTTCGTCTTCTTCATCCACGGCGGAAAGGTCCGCGCCCCTGCCGCGGCGCAGGAGCTGATCCGGCGGCTGGATCAGGCCTGAAATAGCTCCTGCGCGCCCCGCCGGAAGCCGCTATGCGGCTGCGCAGGGGGATGATTCATGCGAATTCTGTTGCTGGGCGCCGGCGGGTTCATCGGCCGGCATATCCTGGCCGAGCTGATCGCGCAGGGCCATGCCGTGACGGCGGTCGTGCGGCGCCCCGGCGGGCTGGATGACGCCTTTCCCGAAGCGACGATCGTGCGGCTGGACCTTGCCCGCGCTACCGATCCCGCAGACTGGGCGCCGCTGGTCCAGGACGCAGATGTGGTCGTCAACGCTGCGGGGGTGCTGCGCGGACGCGCGATGGAGGCGGTGCATGTCGATATGCCGCATGCGTTGCACGCCGCTGCTGCGACTGCCGGTGTGCGACGGATCGTCCTGATCTCCGCGATCAGTGCGCGCGACGACGTGGCGACCGACTATGCCCGGTCGAAGCTCGCGGGCGAGCGTGCGCTGCGTGAAGCGGGTGTGGAGTGGACGATCCTGCGGCCATCGCTGGTCTATGGCGACGGCAGCTACGGCGGCACCTCGCTGCTGCGTGGCCTTGCGGGGCTTCCGTGGCGCGTGCCGCTGCCCGGCACGGGCGACTTCGCCTTCACGCCGATCCATGTGCGCGACCTTGCGCGCGCGGTGCGGCTGGCATGCGAGGATGCGGGCCTGGCCGGAAGGACGCTCGAGCCGGTGGGGCCGGAGACGCTGAGCCTGCGCAACTTGCTCGAACGCTACCGGCGCTGGCTGGGGTTCGGGGCGGCGCGCTTCGTCCGCGTGCCGATGCCGGTGATGCGCATGCTCGGGCGGCTCGGCGACGTGGCGGGCGACGGGCCGATCGCGAGCAACAGCCTCGCCCAGCTGGTGGCCGGCAATGCCGGGGACAGCGCGGTCTTTGCGGACGCCATCGGATTTCGGCCACGCAGCCTGGCCGAAGCGCTCCGCGATCGGCCTGCGCAGGTACAGGACCGCTGGCACGCCCGGCTCTTCTTCGTCGCGCCGTTGACGCGAGCAGTGCTGGTGCTGCTGTGGCTGGCCTCCGCGCTGCTGGGGCTCACGCATGGCGTGGCGCCGACTGCCGAGCTGCTCGGCGCGCTCGGATTGCCGCAGGACTGGGCCGATCCGCTGCGAATCGGGAGCAGCCTGCTCGATCTGGGAATTGCGGCGCTGGTGCTGCTCGACCGGCGCGCGCGCGTCGCCACGGTGGCGCAGCTGGCGGTGATCGCCAGCTACACGCTGGTCATCGGCATGGCGCTTCCGCACCTCTGGACCGATCCGCTGGGCCCGCTGCTCAAGAACCTGCCCATCCTGGCGCTCGTCCTCGTCCACGGCGCGATCGGAGACAATCGCTGATGGATGCCTATCTCCTGCTCAAATGGGTGCATGTGCTGAGCAGCACAGTGCTGTTCGGTTTCGGCGCCGGGACCGCCTGGTATTTCTGGAACGCACATCTGACGCGCGACCCCGCCACGATCGCGTCGGTGGGGCGAATGGTGGTGCGCGCCGACTGGATCTTCACCGGCACCAGCGGGATCGTGCAGCCGGTGAGCGGCTTTCTGCTGGTGCGGCAGGCGGGCTGGTCGCCCGACGCGTCGTGGCTGGTCGCAGCTTATGGATTCTATCTGCTCGCCTTCGCCTGCTGGGCGCCCGTGGTGGGGCTGCAGATCCGGGCGCAGCGGCTGGCGCAGCGCGCGTGCGAGACGGGCGAGCCGCTGGGGCCCGATTATTCGCGGACGATGCGCTGGTGGTTCGCGCTGGGATGGCCCGCCTTCCTGGGACTGAGCGCGGTTTTCTGGCTGATGATCGCCAAGCCGGCCCTCTGGTAACGTCAGGGCCGCCGCGGGCTGGGCTTGTCGGAGACCATGCGCTCGCCGTCGATCACGATCGGGCTGGCGAGACCGGGGACGCCGTCGCGCTCGATCCGCATTCCGCGCGCCTGCACCTGCGGGTCAGCGAAGACTTCGTCGAGCGCGTTGATCGGGCCGGCGGGGACGCCCTGCGCCTCGAGCGCCTCATAGAGGTCGGCCTTGGCCCAGGTGCCGATCGCCGCCTCGAGCAGCGGAATCAGCACCGTGCGGTTGCTGACGCGCGCGGGGTTGGTGGCGAAGCGCGGGTCGTCGGCAAGGGGCAGGCCGAGCACGGTGCAGAGCTTGCGAAACTGCGAATCATTGCCGACCGCGACGATCAGCTCGCCGTCCCGGGCGTGGAAGGCCTGATAGGGCACGAGATTAGCGTGGCCGTTGCCCATGCGGTGGGGCACTTTCGCCGGGTTGGCCATCCAGTTGAGCGCCTGGTTGGCGAGCACGCCCACCTGCGTGTCGAGCAGCGCCATGTCGATGTGCGCGCCCTCTCCGGTGGCGTCGCGGTGGCGAAGCGCCGCGAGGATGGCGACCGCCGTGTAGACGCCGGTGAAGATGTCGGCATAGGCAACGCCTGCCTTCTGCGGCGCGCCGTCGGGCTCGCCGGTGAGCGACATGAAGCCGCCCATGCCCTGAATGATGAAGTCGTACCCTGCGCGCGCGGCATAGGGGCCGGTCTGGCCGAAGCCGGTGATCGAGGCGACGATCAGCCGCGGATCGGCGGCGCGCAAGGAAGCGGGATCGAGACCATATTTGACCAGTCCGCCGACCTTGTAGTTCTCGACGACCACGTCCGCGTCGGCGATCAGCGCGCGGACTTCGGCCTGGCCTTCGGGCGTGGCGATATCGATGAAGCGCGAGTCCTTGCCGCGGTTGCAGGCGTGGAAATAGGCGGCGTCGAGATTCTCGCCCTCGGGCCCGTGCAGGAAGGGCGGCCCCCAGTGGCGCGTGTCGTCGCCCGCGCCGGGGCGCTCGACCTTGATCACTTCGGCGCCGAGATCGGCGAGCAGTTGGCCGCACCACGGGCCCGCGAGGATGCGGGCGAGCTCGACGACCCGGAGCCCGGCGAGCGGTTTCACCCAGCCCGCCGGATCTCGTAGACGACGTGCCGGATCGTGCGCCCGGCAAAGACGCGGTCGTGGACTTCGTCGCGCAGCACGCCGCCGATCTTCTCCATCGCCCGGCGCGAGCGGATATTGTCCTCGCCCACCATGAACGTGACGGTGCCGACGTAGCGGTGGATATGATCGAGCATCAGCCGCTTGATCTCGCGGTTGTAGACGCCGCCCCAATAGCGCCGGCCGATGAAGGTCCAGCCGATCTCGATCTCGTCCCTTTCGGGATCATGCCCGTGGAAACGGCTCGCGCCGATCACTTCGCCGCTGGCGCGGTCGAGGATGGTCATACCGCCGCCGCTCGCCAGCGCGTCCTCGAAATATTTGCGGAACACCGGCTCCTGCCAGCGGTCATGCGCGGGATGGACTTCCCAGATCAGCGGGTCGGAGGCGACGGCGTATAGCGCGTCCCAGTCTTCGGGGACGGTAGGGCGCAGCGTGACCAGCGCGCCGGTGAGTATGGGCTGGAGGTCCATCAAAAGGCCGCGATGCCGGTGATGGCACGACCGAGGATCAGCCCATGGACGTCATGGGTGCCTTCGTAGGTGTTGACCGTCTCGAGGTTGATCGCGTGGCGCATGACGTGGAATTCGGCCGAGATGCCGTTGCCGCCGTGCATGTCGCGAGCGACGCGGGCGATGTCGAGCGCCTTGCCGCAATTGTTGCGCTTGATGATCGAGATCGCCTCGGGCGCGAGCGTGCCTTCGTCGAACATGCGACCAGCGCGCAGCGCCGCCTGCAGCCCGAGCGCGATCTCGGTCTGCATGTTGGCGAGCTTGAGCTGCACCAGCTGGTTCGACGCGAGCGGGCGGCCGAACTGGGCGCGGTCGAGCGTATATTGCCGTGCGGCGTGCATGCAGGCCTCGGCCGCGCCCATCGCACCCCATGCGATGCCGTAACGCGCGCGGTTGAGACAGCCGAAGGGCCCCTTCAGTCCCTGCACTTCGGGAAGCAGCGCGTCCTCGCCGACTTCGACGCCGTCCATCACGATCTCGCCGGTGATCGAAGCGCGCAGGCTCAGCTTGCCCTCGATCTTGGGCGTGGTGAGACCCTTCATCCCGCGTTCGAGCACGAAGCCCTTGATAGCGCCGTGGTGCGCGTCGCTCTTGGCCCAGACCACGAACACGTCGGCGATCGGGGAATTGGTGATCCACATCTTGGCGCCGGAGAGGCGATAGCCGCCGTCGATCTTCTGGGCGCGGGTACGCATCGAGCCGGGATCGGAGCCGGCGTCGGGCTCGGTAAGCCCGAAACAGCCCACCCATTCGCCGGTCGCCAGCTTCGGGAGGTATTTCCGCTTCTGCTCCTCGGTGCCGTAGGCATGGATGGGGTGCATCACGAGCGAGCTCTGCACGCTCATCGCCGAGCGATAGCCCGAATCGACGCGTTCGACTTCGCGCGCGACCAGCCCATAGGCGACATAGCCGAGGCCCGCGCCGCCATAGGTCTCCGGAATCGTCGCGCCGAGCAGCCCGAGCGCCCCCATCTCGGTCATGATCTCGCGGTCGAAGCGTTCCTCGAGAAAGGCACTGGTGACGCGCGGCAGCAGTTCGCCCTGAGCATAGTCGCGCGCGGCGGCCTGCACCATCCGCTCCTCGTCGGTCAGTTGCGCGTCGAGTGCAAACGGGTCCTGCCAGTCGAACCGGCCCATCTGTGCCATGTCTGTCCCTTGTCCTCTCAGTTCGTGCCTGGCGCCGGCACGGGGGGCGGCGCCTCGAGCGCGGCCTTCTCGATTTCCGCGAGGCCCTTGCGGGCGTCGATGTAGCGCCGGGCGGCCGCCACCCAATTCTCGGCATTGGCGGCGCCGGGCAAGTGCACCACCTCGGCGAGCGCGGCCTCGACCTGGCCGTGGTCGAGCGCCATGCGCGCGCGGCGCAGCCGGTCGGAGGTGCGCGGGCTGGGCGATTCGGCCTGACGCAGCACCACCAGATCGGTGAGCAGGCGGCGCGCGTGCGCCCAGAAGCTGTCGCTCGGGCCGCTGGTGAGGCGCGGCGCGATCGTATCGAGCGCGAGGCGCAGATCCTCGAGCGTCACCGGCTCGGCCGCGGCGCGGACGATCGCGCCCACGGCCTCGCCATGCGTCTCGCCGAAGCGTTGGCGCAGCTGCGGCTCGAGATAGCCGAGCGGCTGCCCGCGCTCGATCGCGCGGCGCACCGCGAAGGCGAGCATCAGCCGCTCGGCGCGCGTGGCATAGGCGGATGCGGTGCGCGCGCTGCCGTCGACCTGGCGCAGCCGCAGGTCGAGCTGGTCGAGCCGCGCGGCGAGCTCCTGCTCGCGCGCGCTG
>DATLJJ010000187.1:0-4321 GCA_035538975.1 Sphingomonas sp.
GCTCGAGCGAGGCGCAGGCGGCGGCAGCCACGGCTTCCGACCTTGTCGCGGCAGGCAGCGCGCGCACGCGCGAGCTCAACCGCGCCGCCCAGTCGATCGATTCGGTGATCGGGCTGATCAGCGAGATCGCGCGCCAGGTGAACCTGCTCGCGCTCAACGCCACGATCGAGGCTGCGCGCGCCGGGGAGGCGGGCAGGGGGTTCAGCGTCGTCGCCAACGAAGTGAAGCAGCTTTCCGCCCAGACCGGTACTGCGGCGGCGCGGATCGCGGCGCACGTCGGCGAGATACGCCAGAGCGTCGACGACGTCGCGGCGGGCCACGCGCAGGTCGAGCGCGCGATCGGCGCAATGGCCGACCTCGCCTCGGGCGTGCGCGCCGCGGTCGCCGCGCAGGAATCGGCGACGCGCACGATCGCGCGTAACGTCGACGAGGCAGTGGCCGCCAGCACCGGGATCCAGCAGGACGTGGAAGCGATCGGCGGCACCTCGCGCGCCGCATCGCATCAGGCCAATGCGATGCTCGGCCTCGCCGATCGGCTTCGCGCCGACGCCGGCGTGCTCTCGCGCCAGCTCGACACCTTCCTCGCCGAGTTGCACCGCGCCTGAAACGCTTGTCGCGCGGCAGGAACGACGGCTAGCGCGCAGGCGTTGAACCGCCTTCGAGGAGGACGCCTGCATGAAGACGCTTTATTTGATGCTGGGGCTCGCCCCCGCGCTCGCGCTCGCCGCCTGCGGCGGCAATTCGACGACCAATACCGTCACGGGCGACATGACCGGCATGAACATGGAAGACATGAACATGACCGACGAGGCCAATGCCACCAACATGGCGGCGCAGGTCTCGCCCTCGCAGCAGTTCGTCAACGACGTCGCGGCGAGCGACCAGTATGAGATCGAGGCCGGAAAGCTCGCGCAGGAAAGGGCGCAGAATCAGGCGCTCAAGGATTTCGGCAAGATGATGGTCGACCAGCACAGCCAGTCGACCGAGAAGCTCAAGACCGCGGGCAACGCCGCGAACCCGGCGATCATCCCCGATCCGGTGCTGAACGCCGAGCAGGAGGCGAACCTGGCGGCGCTTCGCAACGCCGAGGGCGCGGCGTTCGATGCCGCTTACAAGACCCAGCAGATCGCCGCGCACGAGAAGGCGCTGTCGCTGGTGCAGGGCTATGCCGCGAGCGGCGACGTGCCCGAGCTCAAGGCCTTCGCCGGCGAGGCACAGAAGATGGTGCAGGAACACCTGACGAAGATCCGCTCGCTCTAGGCATCTTGCTCGCCGGCGTTCCAACGCGCCCCCGGTTGGTCGTCCCCGTTCGGCGGGGACGACGAATCAGGCTCAGGCGGCGCGTTCGTTCGAGGCCGCGAGGCTCACCGTCGCGACCGGGGTCGGGTGCGCGCTGGTGTCGAGCGTCTCGACGTGCTTCAGGCGGCCGTCGATCGATCCGCCGTTCTCGATCGTGATGCTCTCATATTCCACATCGCCGCTGATCCGCGCGCTCGGCTCGATCGTGAGCGCCTTCACGCGGACCACGCCTTCGATCGATCCGGCGAGCCGCGCGACCTGCGCGGTGAGGGTGCCGACGATGTGGCTTTCGGCGCCCTGGGTGACGCTGCCCCCGATCACGTCGCCTTCGACCCGGCCCTGGATGTGCAGGTCGGCGGTCGCGGTCACGCTGCCGGTCACCACCACATCGGCGCCCAGCACCGAAAATGCGCCGCGGCCACCGGACGCGGGCGAAACCACCGGGCGCTTCGCGCGCTCGTTGCGACTGCCGATCATGCCAGAACTCCCCCTAAGCTAACGACTCTCCCCGGAGCGGGGCCTATAGCATGATGCCGTGCGGCTGGCAGACCGTAAAAATGCGTGGCGCCAGTGAGGGAGACGCCGATCGAAAGGGCGGCGCGCGCGTCCGGGCCAGTCCCATTGACCGGCTGCGACTCCATCGCTATAGGCGCCCCCGTTCCGCAAGGCGGGGCTCTGCGCCCTGTAGCCCTTTCGGAACAATGAGCTGAACGTTGCTGGAGACGCAATGGCCCGGGAGGTCGGATGGCCGCCGGGGTCTTTTCGTATTCTGTAGAGATTTGATTTTCGTAAGGAATCTGGGCTCCAGCAAAGTAACCGCCGGACATTTCCGGTAACGCAAAGGTGAAGGGCTTCATGCCGACGATCAACCAGTTGGTCCGCAAGGGCCGCGAACCGCAGAAGGCCAAGTCGAAGGTCCCTGCGATGGAGCAGAACCCGCAGAAGCGCGGCGTCTGCACCCGTGTGTACACGACGACTCCGAAGAAGCCGAACTCGGCTCTCCGCAAGGTTGCCAAGGTCCGCCTGACCAACCAGCGCGAAGTCATCAGCTACATCCCCGGCGAGGGGCACAACCTGCAGGAGCACTCGGTGGTCCTCATCCGCGGCGGTCGTGTGCGCGACCTTCCCGGTGTGCGTTACCACGTTCTCCGCGGCGTGCTCGACACGCAGGGCGTCAAGGACCGCAAGCAGAGCCGTTCGAAGTACGGCGCGAAGCGTCCGAAGTAAGCAAGCCAAAGTAAGCCCCGGACGGGTTCCGGACCGGCTGAATTGTAAAGGAAACGAGAAATGGCTCGTCGTCGTCGTCCCGAAAAGCGGGAAATCCTGCCTGATCCGGTTTACGGAGATCAGGTTCTGTCGAAGTTCATGAATTCGGTCATGCTGGACGGCAAGAAGTCCGTCGCCGAGCAGATCGTCTATGGTGCGCTCGAGACCATCGAGCAGCGCGCCAAGCGTGAGCCGATCGGCGTGTTCCATGACGCGCTGAACAACGTGAAGCCGGGCATCGAGGTCCGCAGCCGCCGCGTCGGCGGTGCGACCTATCAGGTCCCGGTGGAAGTTCGCCCGGAACGCGCCCAGGCGCTGGCGATCCGTTGGCTCATCGCCTCGGCCCGCAACCGCTCGGAGCACACCATGGCCGCCCGCCTTTCGGGCGAGCTGATGGACGCCGCCAACAACCGCGGCAACGCGGTGAAGAAGCGCGAAGACACCCATCGTATGGCCGAGGCGAACCGCGCCTTCAGCCACTACCGCTGGTAACAATCGCACCTATATCCTGGGGAGTCGCCGAAAGCGGCTCCCCACATTCCTAAGGAAGCACCGACCATGGCCCGCAGCCATCCGCTCGAGCGTTACCGCAATATCGGTATCATGGCGCACATCGACGCCGGCAAGACGACGACGACCGAGCGCATCCTCTATTACACCGGCAAGTCCTACAAGATCGGCGAAGTGCACGAAGGCACTGCGACGATGGACTGGATGGAGCAGGAGCAGGAGCGCGGGATCACGATCACGTCGGCTGCCACGACCTGCTTCTGGCGGGCCGAGGAAGGCAACGGCGAAGAGCACCGCATCAACATCATCGACACCCCGGGCCACGTCGACTTCACCATCGAAGTCGAGCGTTCGCTGCGCGTGCTCGACGGTGCGGTCGCGTGCTTCGACGGCGTTGCCGGCGTGGAGCCGCAGTCGGAGACCGTGTGGCGCCAGGCCGAGAAGTACAAAGTTCCGCGCATGTGCTTCGTCAACAAGCTCGACCGCACCGGTGCGAGCTTCGAGCGCTGCGTCGACATGATCAAGGACCGTCTGGGCGCCCGCCCGGCTGTCCTCTATCTTCCGATCGGCCTCGAGAGCCAGTTCAAGGGCCTCGTCGATCTGGTCGAGAACCGCGCGATCATCTGGCTCGAGGAGAGCCTGGGCGCGAAGTTCGAATATCAGGACATTCCGGCTGAATATGCCGATGCAGCCGCTGCCGCGCGCGCCGAGCTGATCGAAATGGCCGTCGAGCAGGACGACGCCGCACTCGAGGCTTTCTTCGAAGGCAACGAGCCCGACGCCAAGACGCTCAAGGCGCTGATCCGCAAGGGCACGCTCAACTTCTCGTTCGTCCCCGTGCTCTGCGGCTCGGCGTTCAAGAACAAGGGCGTTCAGCCGCTGCTCGACGCGGTCGTCGACTATCTGCCGAGCCCGCTCGACATTCCGGCGGTCGAGGGCGTCAAGCTCGACGGCGAGACCAAGGACACGCGTCCGGCCGAGGACGGCGCGCCCTTCTCGGCGCTGGCCTTCAAGATCATGAACGACCCGTTCGTCGGCTCGCTCACCTTCGCGCGCATCTACTCGGGCAAGCTCGAGAAGGGCCAGGTCCTGAACTCGGTGAAGGACAAGAAGGAAAAGATCGGCCGCATGCTGCTGATGCATGCGAACAACCGCGAGGACATCGACACGGCATACGCCGGCGACATCGTCGCGATCGCGGGCCTCAAGGAGACCACCACGGGCGACACGCTGTGCGACCCGGCGG